>JAAGZN010000753.1 GCA_024206165.1 Bacteroidota bacterium | reverse complement strand
TCGATTATGGCTCGATTAATAATTACCCCGGGTTTGGGCAATATGCTTGATTTTTGGGGTAATTTTTCTATTAAATATACCGCTAAATCTTTGTTTTTAACTAAATTTTATTGATTTTTTCTTTTAACGAAACTCCCTATCTAAAACCTGTTGTTTTCATACATAAAAGACCGATTATCAGATATTCTTCAAATGGAAGTAGTATACTCACTTTTAAACTATATGATTTCTTTTTGTTTTAGACTTTATAATTCTTTTTAATTTCTTAATAATATCTAAACTTGCAACTCTTGGATAAACACACCAAAGAACTCCAACTAAAAACGATAAGTATAACAAAATAAATCCAAAATATACAAAAGCAGAATAGTCATATTTACCACCTGTGACAATTAAGTTAACTATTTCATCATCAGTTTTGAATGGTTTTTTCACACTTAAAATTTCAGCATCAGGCCAAGTACCATTCATAGGATTAATTATTCCCTCCAAATCTTTTTGTAAAGGTCCAGTAATTTCATAATTTATATAATCAAGAATATCCATATGATGTAATATGTTAACATCAATTAATTTATCTTTTATTCCTATTAAATGTCTTAAATGAGTAAAATTTGTTGGATAATCTATAAATTTAAATTCTAGTAGTTTTCTAGAATTATTTATTAACTTCATCCTGCTTTCTTGGATAAAATCATTTTTACTTTTATCTAATCTTCTAGAATTTTCTAAAGTTATCTTTTTCAAAATATTTTTTAGGAAGAATTTAGCTTCATAACATTTAGTGCCATAAAATAATGTAATTATTTCATCATCCCACAAAACACTTCGCCTTAATATCATAATACCTTTTTCAGAGAATTTAACTACTACGGGGGGAGTAAAAAATGTATATTCAGAATAATGTATATCTTCCATAATTACTAAATTTTTATCTTTATTTCTATTTTTCATTATATCATACATCAATTGATTTAAATTCAAATTCCAATTTTTACGAATCAACCAATTCATTTGTTCTTCTTTATTAAATCTTATATTTATTATTGAATCAAATAAAGGTTCTGATAAAATATTTTTTAAGTCATCATCAGAAATCTCATCAATACAATCAGAATCAATATTTTTTATTTTGGAAATATGACATATTGGGCTTGAATCTTTACATGCTTTTATTACAAAATCATCATCAATTTTATCATTTTTATTTTTTTCTTTTTCTTTTTTCATATTTTGATTATTTAAAGTAGAACAAGAAGCAAAGAAAACTATCATAAAAATTATTGTTTTTTTAAAATCTATATTTAAAAATCTATCTTTCATATCTATAAGGGTTTATAATTACTATTTATTTAAAACATTCCGCTATTTAAAAATTTGAAATATAAAATCAAAATAATAATATGTTAAATTTTATCATTTACTTTAGCTTATTTATAGTATATACATTAAGATTTCAATTAATTATTTTAATTTCATTATTAAATTATAGATTAAATTATAAAATATTTATATTTTTTTTTAATTAAAAAACATTAAATTTATTTATTAATATAAGTTTTATTTATTCATATTCATTCAAATAATGATTTTTAGAAAAACTTCATTTAGATATTTAGATTGGACTGCTTTTTTGACTTATCTATTTTTAGTATTCATTGGATTCTTGGCAATATATTCAATTGGTTACAATAATGCTATTGAACATAATCTATTTTGGGGATTATCTTTAAGATCAATAAAACAATTAACTTGGTTTTTAATTTCTGCTTCCAGTCTTGTTTTCATATTTAATATAAATACTTCTATTTATCAGACTCTTGGATTTATTTTTTATATTTTTATAATATTAGTACTTTTGGGCACAAAATTTTTAGGAGTTTCTTATGGTGGACATAGTTCTTGGTATAAATTTAAAAGTATCAATTTTCAACCTTCTGAATTTGCAAAATTTGCTTGTGCTTTAACATTATCTAAGTTTTTTGATGAAAGAAATATCAGTTTATCAAAATTCATCTCTCTTTTAAAATTTTTAATAATTATTGGAATACCTGCTCTAATGATTTTATTGCAAGGGGACTTAGGTTCAGCGGTTGTATTTAGTTCATTCTTAATAGTTGCTTATAGAGAAGGGATGTCTTCTAAAATATTAATTTATGGATTTATAGTATCTGTGATTATTTTATTTTCACTTATATTTTCTAAGATATATTTAATTATTTCTATTATAACAATTGGCATGATATATATGGGCATATATACTCGTAAGGTTTCAAAAATTATAAAAACTATTAGTCAATTAATTATGCTGGTAATATTGATATTTAGTATTGACTTAATAATGCACAAAGTCTTAAAAACGCATCAGCAAAATAGAATTAAGGCTCTTATAAATCCTTCTTTCGATCCAAGAGGAATTAGTTGGAATATTATACAATCGAAAATAGCAATAGGTTCAGGAGGATTATTTGGAAAAGGTTTTTTGAAGGGTTCTCAAACTCAATTGGGTTTTGTTCCAGCTCAAGAAACTGATTTTGTCTTTTCTAATATTGGTGAAGAATATGGTTTATTAGGTTCTATATTAGTAATTATACTTTTTGTTATATTTTTAAATAGAATTATTAATATCGCTGAAAGACAAAATTCTAGATTTGAAAGAATTTATGGATATTGTGTTTTTTCTATTATTGCCTTTCACTTTATAATAAATATTGCAATGACTATTGGCTTAGCTCCCGTAATTGGTATTCCTTTGCCTTTTATTACTTATGGAGGCTCTTCTCTATTTTCATTTTCTATTATGGTATTTATTCTTTTAAAAATGGATGCTGATAGAATTGATTATCTCTCTACAAAACAACAAATGATTAAAATTTATTGATATTATTAATTTTTCGTATATTGTAGTATTTTAATATTTATTTTTAATTTCATGAACAAAACTATTACTAGCAAAAAGATTTATAAACAAGATAAAAGTAATTTAAAAACATTAATATTATATCATCAAATTAACAAGAAATGGGATGAAGATAAAATAGTTACGAGTATAAATAAGCTGCCAAAGTTTTTTAAAGACGACATTCTTAAACATAAGAATAAAGAAAGAAAGACTGCTTCTATCATTGGAAAGCTATTGTTGACTCAAGGTTTAAAGTTGGTAAATAAATATGCTGAAAAGTTAAAATATAAAAATGAAATTAATTCTAAACCTTCTCTTAAAAATGCACCTTATTTTAATATTTCTCATTGTGAAAATATTGTTGTATGTGCAATATCTCAAAATTATGATATTGGTATAGATATAGAAAAAATTAAATCAATTGATATTGATAATTTTACAAAACTATTATCTGAGCAAGATCTCAATTTTATAAGACAATCCAATAATCCTTCAAATTCATTCTTTGAAATATGGACAAAAAAAGAAGCTATTCTAAAATCTTCGGGTACAGGAATAACACCTACTTTATTTAAAAATATAAGTTTCAAAGAAAATATAGGATACTTAAATAATAAAGAGAGATGGTATCTTCAAAAACTAGATATTGATGATCAGTATATTTCATATTTAAGTTTTCCTTTAGATAAAGAACTGAAAGATAATAAAACAATAGTCTTTCAGGATACAATCGATATAAAATCTATGGACTTAATTTTTAATTCATGTAAAAATTAATAATCAAAACTATTATTCTATTACCACAAAGCAATATTTGACTACATCATTTTCCCCAGCTCCACCTGTTTGATCTTGAATTATTTTTTTAGTTATAGATACTAAGACATTTTCTTTTTCTTCTCCTAATAAAATTTTTATTTTTTTTTGTGTTGAAAATTTAGATAACTTATTTAGATATAGGGTTCCTTTATTATTTGAATTATTTTTTAGATTCATATTTTTACCTTTAATCATAGATGTAATAGATTTTTCTTTATAAGTCATGTGTTTTTCAAGATCCCTAACTGAAATTGGCCCGAGGGTAAGATCCGAGTCGTCTACTTGATATTCTGAACTTTCAAAATGTACTAAATCAAAATAATGCATACCTCCTGTTTCATGATAAACAAGTGGAAAAGGAATTTTCCCATTGGCTAAACAATTTTTCATTAATCGATTTATTTCAGGAAAAGTATCTGCATAATAATATCTTGCACCCAAGCTTTGATATCTTGCTACAATATTTTTAGGGAGTAATCCAACTTCTAATAATATTCCTTTCTCCATACAGCTTTTTATCAAAGGATTTAAGATATTTATATTTTTTTTTTCTAAATTATTAAGCTCATTATAACTTTTTTTATCACCAAAAATTAAATTAACTAGATATTTTTTCCAATCTATATCGTTTGTTGCACCTAAATAATCATCTTGTACTTGATAAACAAATGATTCATCCAATAATTTTTGTTCTTGATCATTTCTATTAATAGCCATAGCTAAACTTTTTAAAAGAGCATTAATTCCACATTGCTTATTATCAAATAATTTTGCTTTTTGTCCCCATATACTTGGTTGATTATCTGTAAATCCTTGATATAATAAAAGTTTTTTTACCCAATCTAAACTTCTTCTTTTGTATTTTTTATTATCACCTACTAAAGGTGAAGTATCATTGTTTAATAAATTTTTATCTGTACCATACCAACTTGGAGAATAGTAGTTTTGATTATTTATAATTTCAATTCTTTGATAAGGACAATTTTTGAATTTGGATAATGATTTATTATAAATCGGTTCAACATATTTAGAAAAAATATTATGTTTTTGATTTTTATTTAGATTTAGATCATATAAAAATTTAGGATATGAATAATTATTACCTACTTGATATCTAATTGGTAAATTAAATTCTGGTTTAGATTTAGGAATTTTATTGCCTAAACCAGATCCACCCAAAATTTTTGCTGTAACTAATTTTATTAAACTTGGAAATGTTTTTATATATTCATCATAATCATCGCCAATGGCTTTAACAATTTCGTTACTAGATTTTTCCATTTTTTTCTTTAAACCAGGTACTTGAAATAGAATATCTAATAAACATATTCCTTCTTCAGTTAAAGCTTCAATAACTTGCATTAGATTATCTAAAGGATCCCCTTTCTCACTTTGTATATTTTTATATTCTTTGATTATATTTCTAAAGTCTTTTTTTGTTAGATTTTTTTTCGTTTTTGCTTTGGCAATAATAATTTCTCTTGTCAATCTTTTTGACATTTCTACAGCTTCATCGAATTCTTCTTTAGTTAAATCAATATTTTCTCCCAAATCAGAGAGTTTTTGCATTTTACATTTCTTAAATTCCTTATCTATTTCTTTAATTAGATAATCATTAATGGTTTTTTCACTAACTCTATTATCTATATTTTTTTGGGTATTCTCATATAAACTATTTAATAGAAATTGTGTTCCTTGTGAATTTAGCAGTTTTTCTAAACCATCTTCTGGATCTAGAACATTTATTTCTGTATTGGAAATTGGGGCACTAAAAAATTCTGTAAACTTTCTACTGATTCTATCATTGAAATAAATAAATTCTTCTTTATCTCTTTTAGGATTATGTTCGGGATCACAACTTAGGATATGTATAAGAATAAAAAACTGACAAAAATTAAATACAAATCTTCGTAAACATTCAAATATTTTACTGATTCTAAAATTTATCGTTTTCAAATTAAAAGATTTAGAGTCATTTAAAAATTAGCAACATAATTAATAGATTTGTTATAGCTCGATCAATCTTATTTAGTTGAGCTTCTAATCATTTTTTTCAGATCTAATGCAAAGCCCAAGACGACGAATATAAAAATATAATTAAAATGCTTTGTCTCATAATGAATGAAGGATCTAATTTCTTATATACTACCTCCATTTGAAGAATATCTGATAATCGGTCTTTTCTCTATGAAAATAACTGGTATTTAGATACATCTTGATATACGTCAAGTATATTCATAAAATCGATAGCTTGCTATCAAACCAACAATATAAACAAATCTATTAATATAATATACTAACCAAAATAGATATTAATAAATAATTTATCCATAATTTAGTTTTCAAGACAAAAAAATTATTTTGCAGCAGCAGCTTGCTTTCTTCTTGACTTTTCTTGAAAATTATCTTTTTCTTCTACAAGGTTATCATATTCTTTTTTAGAAGTAACAATCAGCTTTTCATATTTTCTAAGTCCAGTACCAGCAGGGACTCTATGTCCAACAACCACATTTTCTTTTAATCCTTTTAATTCATCAAGTTTACCTAAAATAGCCGCTTCACTTAATACTTTAGATGTTTCTTGGAATGATGCAGCAGAAATAAAACTATCTGTATTTACAGAAGCTCTAGTAATACCCTGAATTTTTAATTTAGAAACGGCAGTATCAGTTGATCTCACTTTAATAATTTTTTTGTCTTCTCTTTTAAGTCTAGAATTTTCCTTTTTCAATATTCTATCAGTCACAATTTGACCTTCTTTAAAAGTAGAATCTCCAGCATTAATAACTACCTTCTTATCAATGATTCTATCATTTTCTTCTCTAAAGATAGTTTGACTTACAATTTGTCTTGGCAAAAATACTGTATCTCCAGGTTCAGTAATTTCTACTTTTTGCATCATCTGCTTAACAATTATTTCTATATGTTTGTTATTGATTCTAACACCTTGCAATCTATAAACTGATTGGATCTCATTAACAATATAATCTTGAGCTACAGTCGGTCCTTTAATGGCCAATATATCCATAATAGAGACAATACCATCAGACAATTGTATTCCTGCTTTAACATAATCACCATCTTGAACTAATATATGTTTAGATAAAGGAACTAAATATCTCTTTTTAGTTTTATCTTTTGCTTCTATAAATATTTCTCTATTTCCTCTTTTGATTCCTCCATATTCAACAATTCCATCAATTTCACTAACTACTGCTGTATTAGAAGAAGGGCTTCTTGCTTCAAATAATTCAGTTACTCTTGGTAGACCACCGGTAATATCTCGAGACTTACTTACAATTCTAGGAATCTTAACTAATATCTGTCCTGGAGAAATTTTATCTCCATCTTCTACAGATAAATATGCTTCTACAGGTATATTATAAGATATTGATTTACCACCTTTTCCTTTAATTATTATACAAGGATTTTTAGTTTTATCTTTAGAATCAAAAATTATTTTTTCTTTATGTCCAGTTTGTTCATCATATTCTTCTTTAAAAGTAACTCCTTCTTCAATAGATTCAAATTCTACTTTACCTTCAATTTCAGAAATTATTACTGCATTATATGGATCCCAAAAACATATCTCTTGACCTTTCTTAACAAGATCCCCTTCTTTTACTTTAAGATTTGAACTATAAGGAACATGCATTGAGGTCAAAATCTTTTTAGTATCTTTATCTAAAATTCTTACTTCGCAAGATCTACTTAGAACCATATCAACAGATTTTCCAAATTCATCTTTAGCTTTAACAGTTTTAAGTCCATCAAAATTAATTAATCCATCAATTTTAGCATGTAATTTAGATTCAGCCGCAATATTAGAAGCAGCACCCCCCACATGGAATGTACGCATGGTAAGCTGAGTTCCTGGTTCACCAATTGACTGAGCTGCAATAACTCCTACAGCTTCTCCTATTTGAACTAATTTTCCTGTTGCAAGATTTCTACCATAACATTTGGCACAAACTCCTCGTGTGGACTTACAAGTCAAAACTGATCTTATATCTAATTCTTCTACTTTTGAGGTTTCTATTTCTGCAGCATATTCTTCAATTATCTCTTCACCTGCTTTTACAATAACATCATTTGTTTTTGGATTTACAACATCATATAAAGTTACTCTTCCCAAAATTCTATTATATAAAGAATCTATAGCATCTTCATTATCTAAAAATGGAGATACTGTCAATCCTCTTAATGTTTTACAATCTTGGTGTTTTATAACAATATCTTGGGCTACATCAACAAGTCTTCTGGTCAAATACCCTGCATCCGCAGTTTTCAATGCCATATCTGCAAGACCTTTTCTTGCACCGTGTGTAGATATAAAATAACCTGTTACATCCAATCCTTCTTTAAAGTTAGATAAGATAGGGTTTTCAATAATTTCTCCTACAGATCCTTGTAAACTTTTTTGAGGTTTTGCCATCAGTCCCCTCATACCACCTAATTGTCTTACTTGTTCTCTAGATCCTCTAGCTCCTGAATGCATCATCATAAACACAGAATTAAATCCTCCTTGATCTTCTTCTAACTGTTTCATCAACATGCTTGTAACTTGAGTATTTACTCTTGTCCAGATATCAATAACTTGGTTATATCTTTCAGTATCGGTAATCAATCCCATATAATAGTTATTCAATACCTCATCAACTTCTTTTTGAGCAATTTTTATAAGTTCATCTTTTTCTTTAGGTATTTTAACGTCATCTAAACCAAAAGTCATTCCTCCAATATAAGAATGATAAAAACCTAAAGATTTAATATCATCTAAAAATTTCGCAGTTACAGCAGCTCCAAGCTTTCTATGCATTTCTGTTATTATTGCTTGAATTTTTTTGCTTGTCAATAATTCATTAATGAACTCCATATCTTTAGGTAAATATTCATTAAATAGAACACGTCCAGCGATAGTATCAACGATTTTAGAACCTAGGGTACCATCATTATTTACTATTTCTATTCTAACTTTAATTCTTGCATGTTTAGATAGCCGATCATTATTTAAAGCAATAATAACTTCTTCTGGGGAATAAAATGTTGTTCCTTCTCCAAGAATCTTTTCTCCTTCTTTGCTAACTTTTTCTTTGGTTAAATAGTATAAACCTAAAACAATATCTTTAGATGGAACAACTATTGGTATTCCATTCGAAGGATTAAGTATATTATGTGAAGATAACATTAATAAAGAGGCTTCTGCTATAGCTGCTTGTCCCAATGGCACATGAACAGCCATCATATCTCCATCAAAATCGGCATTATATGCTGTACATACCAAAGGATGTAGTTGGATAGCTTTACCTTCAATAAGTTTTGGTTGAAAAGCTTGAATACCTAATCTATGCAATGTAGGAGCACGGTTTAATAATATAGGGTGTCCTTTTAAGACATTTTCTAAAATATCCCAAATTACGGGCAGTTTTTGATCAACAACTCTTTTAGCTGATTTAACCGTTTTACTAACTCCTCGTTCTAATAATTTTCTAATTATAAAAGGCTTAAAAAGCTCTGCAGCCATACCTTTTGGTAATCCACATTCATGTAATTTTAAATCTGGACCTACAACTATTACTGATCTACCAGAATAATCAACTCTCTTTCCTAAAAGATTTTGCCTAAATCTTCCTTGCTTACCTTTAAGTATATCACTCAAAGATTTTAATGGCCTTACTCCTTCAGATGCTACTGAATTTGCTTTTCTAGAATTATCAAAAAGAGAATCGACAGCTTCTTGTAACATTCTTTTTTCATTTCTTAATATTACTTCGGGAGCCTTAATATCAATTAATCTCTTTAATCTATTATTTCTAATTATAACACGTCGATATAAATCATTCAAATCAGAAGTTGCAAACCTTCCTCCTTCCAATGGTATTAAAGGTCTCAATTCAGGAGGAATAACTGGCAATATTCTCATTACCATCCATTCTGGTTTGTTATCAATTCTTGTTTGAGAGTCTCTAAATGCTTCTACTACTTTAAGTCTTTTTAGTGCTTCTGTTTTTCTTTGTTGAGAAGTATCATTCATTGCTTGATCTCTCAATTCATAAGATAAAGTATCAAGTTCTAAACTTTTCAATAACATTTCCAGAGCTTCAGATCCCATTTTAGCAATAAATTTATTTGGATCTGTATCATCTAAAAGTTCATTTTTTTCATAAATAGAGTCCATCAAATCAAGATATTCATCTTCACTCAAGAGGTCCATTTTTTTTACTCCTTCTTCTGCTTTGACTCCAGGTTGGATAACTACATATCTTTCGTAATAAACAACTTGATCTATCTTTTTTGATGAAAGTCCTAATAAACTTCCGATTTTATTTGGTAAAGATCTAAAATACCATATATGAGCGACGGGGACTACTAATTCTATATGTCCCATCCTTTCTCTTCTTACTTTTTTTTCAGTAACTTCTACTCCACATCTATCACATATTACATTTTTATATCTTATTCTTCTGTATTTTCCACAATGGCATTCCCAATCCTTTATAGGTCCAAAAACTCTTTCACAGAACAACCCTTTCATTTCAGGTTTATGTGTTCTATAATTCACGGTTTCTGGTTGAGTTATTTCTCCATAGGATCTTTCCAAAATTTGTTCTGGAGAAGATATACTAATAATTATTTTTGAAAAATCTGAAGTTGATTTATTATCACGAAACATATAATTACTTACTATTTAGCTATTTTAGAAATTAATGAATTTTTATGACAATTTATATATATCATTTATTAAACTTAAAAATCAGTTTAACTATTCATTAAATTATATTTATTATTTATTTTAATGTTAATTCAATACCTAATCCTCTTAATTCATTAATTAGAACATTAAAAGATTCTGGAATACCTGATTCTGGAATATTATATCCTTTAACAATTGCTTCATAAGCTCTTGTTCTACCTACAATATCATCTGATTTGATGGTAAGCATTTCTTGCAACACATTAGATGCTCCAAAAGCTTCCAAAGCCCAAACTTCCATTTCACCAAAACGTTGTCCACCAAATTGTGATTTACCACCAAGTGGTTGCTGAGTTATGAGAGAATAAGGCCCTATTGATCTTGCATGCATTTTATCATCGATAAGATGGCCTAATTTTAACATATAAATCACACCTACTGTAATCTTTTGATCAAATTTTTCTCCTGTTAATCCATCATAAAGCTTAGCTCTACCAAAGTTTGGAAGTTCAGCTTCTTCTAGTTCTTTTCTTATATTTTCCATACTCGCACCATCAAAGATTGGTGTTGCATATTTTTTATTTAATTTATAACCAGCCCATCCTAAAACTGTTTCATAAATTTGACCTAAGTTCATACGAGAAGGAATACCTAAAGGACTTAGTACAATATCTACTGAGCTTCCATCTTCCAAAAATGGCATATCTTCTTCTCTTACAATTTTTGCAACAATACCTTTATTTCCGTGTCTACCAGCTAGCTTATCTCCTACTTTTAATCTTCTTTTTTTGGCAATATAAACTTTAGCTAATTTTAAAATTCCTGTGGGCAAATCATCACCAACCTCTAAACTAAATTTACTACGCTTATATTCTCCAATTATTTGGCATCTCTTATTAATATAATTTTTTATAAGTTGCTTAACTAGTTTATTAGCTGAACTATCATCAATCCAGCCATTTAATGCTAATGCATCAATATTATCTCCAGCTCCAGAAATTATAGAAGTTAATTCATCTGATTTCAATTTGGTAGCTATAGAACCTATGATTTTCTTTTCTAATAGTTTTCTATCAAAAGTTTCTCCCTTAGATATTATTTCTTTTTCTAAATTATCAAATACTCCAATACTTTTCTTTCCTTTTAATATATAATTTAATTTATCAAAAAAATCATTTCTTAAGTCAAAAATGTTAGTTAAACATTTTGAAAACAGTCCTTCTAATTCTTTTTTTATTTTTGCTTTAGCTATTTTACTTCTTTTAGGTCTTGTAAATAATTTAGACCCAATAACTACTCCATTTAATGATGGTGTTGCTTTTAAAGAAACATCTCTAACATCATGAGCTTTTTCTCCAAAAATAGCCTTTAAAAGTTTTTCTTCTGGCGTAGGATCTGTTTCTCCTTTTGGAGTAATTTTACCAATTAATATATCTCCTTCATTTACTTCAGCTCCTACTCTCACAATACCTGTTTCTTCTAAATCTTTGATTGCTTCTTCACTTACATTTGGTATTTCTTTTGTAAACTCTTCTTCTCCAAATTTAGTATCTCTTACTGATAAGTTAAACTCTTCGATATGTAGAGAAGTAAGAACATCATCTTTAACAATTCTCTCAGACATAACAATAGCATCTTCATAAGTATATCCTTTCCATGGCAAGAAAGCCACTCTAAGATTACGTCCTAACGCTAATTCTCCTTCATTTGTAGCATATCCATCACATAAAATTTGTCCTTTTTTTACAGTATCTCCTACACTAACTATAGGTCTCAAATTTATACATGTGTTTTGATTTGTCCCTTTAAATTTAGGAATCTTATAAATCGTTTGTTCTTGATCAAAGGTAGTTATTTGTTCTTCTTTATTAAGATCATTTTTAATAATTATTTTAGTACTATCTACATATTCAATAGTTCCGGATCTTAATGCTAATAACACACTTCTTGAATCTCCTGCTACCCTTCCTTCAAGACCTGTTCCAACAATTGGAGCTTCTGGGTTTAATAAAGGAACTGCTTGACGTTGCATGTTAGATCCCATTAAAGCTCTACTTGCATCATCATGTTCAAGAAAAGGTATCAAAGATGCAGCTACTGATACAATTTGATTAGGAGCAACATCAACATATTTAATTTCTTTAGGATCTACAACTGGAAAATCTCCACCATATCTTACTTTTACTTTTTTATCTACAAAGGCTCCAGTCTTTTCATCAGTGTGTATTCCCGCTTGGGCTATATACATTTCATTTTCTTCCTCTGCAGTTAAATATTCAATTTTTTTGGTTTTTATTCCTATTTTACCATTTTTAGCAGTTCTGTATGGGGTTTCAATAAAACCCATATCATTTATTTTAGCATGCACACATAAAGATGATATCAATCCAATATTAGGGCCTTCAGGTGTTTCAATTGTACATAAACGGCCATAGTGAGTATAATGAATATCCCTTACTTCAAATCCCGCTCTATCTTTTGATAAACCTCCAGGACCGAGAGCAGAAATTCGTCTTTTATGAGATATTTCTGTTAATGGATTTGCTTGATCCATAAATTGAGATAAAGGACTGGTACCAAAGAATGCATTTAATACAGAAGATAAAGGTCTTGCATTTATTAAGTCCATTGGTTTAAAGTCTTCACTATCTCTAACATTCATTCTTTCTCTTACGGTTCTAGCCATTCTTGCTAAACCGACTCCAAATTGACTATATAACTGTTCTCCAACAACTCTTATCCTTCTATTACTCAAATGATCAATATCATCAATAGAGGTTTTGCTATTTATCAGGCATATCAAATGTTTAACTATATGAATAATATCTCCTTTAGTTAAAACACTTGTGTCATGAGGAACATCTAGTTTAAGTTTTTTATTGATTCTATACCTACCAACTTCTCCTAGGTTATATCTTTTATTACTAAAGAATAAATTATTAATTGTTTCTCTAGCAGTTTGTTCATCAGGTGGTTCTGCGTTTCTTAATTGTCTGTATATATGTTCAACGGCTTCTTTTTCTGAATTACTATCGTCTTTATTAAAAGTATTATAAATTATGCTGTAATCAGAAATATTAGTATCATTTTTATGAAGAATTATATGTTTTGTATCAGATGCTAAGATTATTTGTATAGCCTCTTCATCTAAAATAGAATCTCTTTCTAAAAGGACTTCATTTCTATCTATAGATATCACTTCTCCTGTTTCTTCATCAACAAATTCCTCTGTCCAAATTTTCAGAACACGTGCAGCTAATTTTCTTCCTATACAAGCATTTAATTTTTTTTTAGTTGTTTCTACTTCTTCAGCTAATTCAAAAATATCTAAAATATCTTTATCACTACTATAACCTATTGCTCTTAAAAGGATCGTAATTGGAAATTTTTTCTTTCTATCAATATATGCATACAATACATTATTAATATCTGTAGCAAATTCCATCCAAGCTCCTTTAAAAGGAATGATTTTAGCTGAATATAGTTTAGTACCATTAGTATGTTTTGTCTGAGCAAAGAAAACCCCTGGCGACTTGTGAATCTGAGATACAACAACTCTTTCTACTCCATTAATAATAAATGACCCTTTATTTGTCATATATGGAATATCTCCTAGAAATACTTCTTGTTCAACAGTATCAAAATCTTCATTATCTTCATCATTACAAGATAACCTTAATCTTGCTTTTAAAGGAGCTGAATAAGTTACTCCTCTTTCTAAACATTCTTCAGGAGAATATCTAGGTAAATCCACAGAATAATCAATAAAGTCTAATGTAAAGTTTCCTCTAGTATCTGTAATAGGAAAATTTTCTTTGAATACTCTATATAATCCTTCACGTGCACGATCTTCAGGCAAAGTATCCAACTGAAAAAATCTTTGAAAAGACTTTAATTGAATACTTAAAAAATCAGGGTAGTCTATTATCGATTTTACTGATCCAAAATTTATTCTTCTTTTTTTATCCACTTGATTTTTATTTGACAAAACTATAAAAATTATATAATTGAATATTAGTAACCAATAACATTTTAAGATTTATTTCATCAAAAACTAGCAATCAAAATAAGCAAAGAATTACTTAACATGCTAATCGCATTTCATTAAGTAATTCTTGTGGTATTTTGACAACTTTCATTTAAGATAATTAATCAAGTAAATGTTATTTAAGTTCTACTTCAGCTCCAGCATCTTCTAATTTTCCTTTCATAGATTCAGCTTCATCTTTAGCAAGTTTTTCTTTTATAGCTTTAGGTGCAGAATCTACTAATTCTTTAGCTTCTTTCAAGCCTAAACCTGTTATTACTTTTACTAATTTAACAACCGCTAACTTTGATTGGCCTGCTGATTTTAAAACGACATCAAATTCTTTTTTTTCTTCAGCTCCAGCTCCAGCTCCTTCGCCGGCAGCAGCTCCTCCAGCAACAGCAACTGCTGCAGCTGCAGCAGGTTCTATTCCATATTCTTCTTTTAATATATCAGCCAGCTCACTAACTTCTTTAACACTCAAATTTACAAGTTGGTCTGCAAATGACTTAAGATCTGCCATATCTATTCTTATTTTAGTTTATATAATTAATTAATTTATCTTATTCTTTTTTAGTAGGCCTTTCAGACAAAGTCTTCAATAAACCTGCTAAAGTATGTTTTCCACTATTAATAGCAGAAAGTATATTTTTTATTGGTGATTGTAATAAATTTATAACATCACCAATAAGTTCCTCTTTAGTTTTGAGATTACTCAGAACTTCAAGATGTTCTTCTCCAATAAAAAAATCTCCATCTACATATGCTCCTTTAAATCCAGGAATAGAAGAATCTATTTCCTTTCTAAAATTTTTAATTAACTTTGCTGGGACGCCATTTACTTCATTTGTTATTAACAAACCCGAAAATCCCTTTAAAACTTGATCTGCAAATTCTGTATATGATTTAGATTTTTCAGGAGTAATTCCTTCCTTATTTCCTAATCGCTCTAATGTTTTTTTAATCAAAGTATTTTTAACGACCTTATAACGGATCTTTTTTTCAAAACAATGTTTTCTAAAAGTGTTAGTCGTTCCTACATTTAGTCCTTCAGAATTTGCTACATAAAAACACGGGGATGATTCTAATTCATTATAAAGAGTCTCTACTGCTTCTATTTTTTCTTGTTTTGTCATTTAAATTATTTTATTAAGTATTGCATAAATTACAATATATTAGGCAACTGATAAACTTGATTTTTCTATAAATACTCCTTTGCTCATAGTACTTGATATACTTACACTTTTCAAATAAGTACCTTTTGCTGAACTTGGTTTGAGCTTCATTATAATATTAACTAGCTCTAAGATATTTTCCTTCAATTTTTCAACAGTAAAAGAAATTCTTCCAATAGATGCATGTATTATTCCATATTTATCAACTTTAAAATCAATCTTACCAGATTTTATATCTTTTATAGCATTTTCGATATTTTCAGTAACAGTGCCCGTTTTAGGATTTGGCATCAGACCTCTTGGACCTAATACTTTTCCTAACTTGCCTACTTTTGCCATTACAGAAGGCATAGTGATCATTACATCAAAATCTACCCAGCCTCCTTCAATTTTTTTTATATATTCATCAAGACCAATATAATCAGCACCTGCAGCTTTTGCTTCAGATTCTTTTTCTGGAGTACATAAAACTAATATCTTAACTTCTTTTCCTGTACCATTTGGCAGAGAAACAGCTCCTCTTATCATTTGTTCTGCTTTTCTAGGATCTACTCCAAGTCTTAAAGCAATATCAAAAGAAGCATCAAATTTAACTTTTGAAATTTCCTTTATAAGTTTAATGGCATCATCAACTACATATGATTTAGTAAAATCATACTTACTTAAGAATTCTTTTTGTTTTTTTTTTGATCTTTTCATTTGTTTATTCTCTTTTATAAAAAAAGTTAATCCTTAATTATTTTTCCCAAGGCGCTTTGCCCGACATAGTAACTCCCATACTACGAGCTGACCCTGCAATCATTTTCATTGCACTTTTTATAGTGAACGCATTTAGGTCTTTCATTTTTATTTCTGCTATTTCTTTAGCTTGATCCCATGTGAGACTTCCAACTTTTTTTCTATTTGATTCCGGGGATCCTTTTTTTAATGATATTATTTTTTTCAATAAATTTGAGGCCGGGGGACTTTTAATTACAAAATCAAAGCTCTTATCTTTATAAATTGTAATTAATACGGATAATTGCTCACCCTTTTTGTCTTGAGTTCTTGCATTAAATTGGGTGCAAAAATCCATTATATTCAACCCTTTACTACCCAATGCAGGACCTATACCTCCTCCTGGATTTGCTGCTCCTCCTGGAGCTTGCAATTTCAAAAATCCTAATATTTCTTTCTTTGCCATTATTAATTAATCAAACAATGAACAACAATTAAAATAAGCTTCTAAACAAATATCAAATATCTAAGATAATTTTTCTATTTGCACATAACTTAATTCAACTGGCGTTGTTCTTTCAAATATTCTTACCATTACATCTACTTTTTTCCTATCTTCATATACCGCTTGTATATCTCCAACAAAACCGCTGAACGGCCCATCTATAACTTTTACTTTTTCTCCAATTATAAAAGATCTTTCTAGGTATTCTAATTCGTCTTTACTTTCTTCTACTTTACCTAAGATACTATTTATCTCAGATTTACGAAGTGGAACTGGAGTCTTAGAAAACCCCCAACCTCTAGCACTCATAAATCCTAAGGCCCCTGGCACATTACCAATAACATGCACAGCTTGCCCTCCATCTGCCAAATTAACATGTAACAATACATATCCAGCAAATAATTGCTTTTCTTTAACTTTCTTTTTACCTCGTTTTATTTCATAAACTTTCTCAGTTGGAATCAAAATTTTTATTTCTCTTGAGGACAATTCACCTTTAGAAAATTCTGCCTCTATATATGATTGCACTTTTTTTTCTTGACCTGTCACTACTTTCAAAACATACCATTTAGCTCCTGTTTCCAATTTAGTATTATCCATAATTTAATCTTATAATATTTTCAATTAGAAGGACCCGTAAATATACGAAATAACTTTCTTAAAAAAACCGTCTAAGAATCCTAAAAAAATAGAAAAAATAATAGCCGATACTATCACTAAAATAGTACTACTCTGTAATGTTTTGTATGATGGCCACGTAACTTTTTCTTTTAATTCTTTTAAAGATCCTAATATAAATAGTTTCAAATTCGGCATAATTTTAATTTCAGCACGGGTGGAGAGACTCGAACTCCCAGCCAATGGTTTTGGAGACCACCACTCTACCAATTGAGCTACACCCGTATTAAAAGACTTTTATTAATACAAAATATTTATATATAACAGATAACATTTTACTTATATATGATATCTTTTTATTTTTAAATCCATTTCATGGTATAGTCTCAAATTTGAGAAGTGGATATAAAATACAAACACAAATATAACAAAAATATTTGTCCAGAAAAACTTTACTAGATTTTTTTATAAAATAATAATATTATATTCATGATATTAAACATTTTATTTTTCAAAATTTTGAATAACTTAAGAGAATAAAATAATATTTGCAATCTATATAATTTAACTATATTTTAATTATTATATTTAATAGCAGTATTTTAACAACATGTCTTTAAACTTAGTCTTAATACTTATGCTAATAATTTTGGTATTTAAAGCATGTAGTGGAAAAATATGAAGATTTATTTATCAAGTATTTTCAAACTTTATTATCTTAACGAAAAATTGTTAATTCATATTGAATATTTCATAATTTACTGAATTATATATTTTCGCTTAGAAGCTGAAAATATAGGAATATTTTATAAGAAAAGATATTGAATCTGACTCAATAAATAATATGATTTTATCAAATATAAAGAAATCAAACAATATGATATTTTTTCAAAAGATGAACATATATATATTTGTCTATTTATCTCTATTTTCTTGCATACATCAAAATAATATTTCTTTTACACAAGCAAGTGACAATTTAACATTAAGTTTAAAAAACAATGGCAATATATCATCATCAAATCATCAGGCAATTTACCGCTGTAGTTCTAAATACCCTCATATAAATAGTATTAAATGTTTATCATTAGTACTACTTGGAATATTATTTTTTGAATTTTGTTTTTCTTTCGAAAATTTCCCATTAATCCCAGAATATAGAAAAGATACAAATGATTTTAAGTATATAGAATTTAATAAAGATAGTTTAAATTGTTTTAATTTTGATAAACGGACGATAAAAACCTTAGAAAAGGAAAATGGTGAACTTTATAATAATTCAAAAATAAATAAACTAATAAAGAATGATTTCTTTTATTTAAATAAATTACTTTCAATTAAAATACCGACCATCTGAAGATGGTGGAATTATTATCTTGACTGTAAGTCGCAATAAGCTCTAAAGAGCTACTCTAATTGTAAGTTTTCAATGTTACCAATTTTATGAGCATCTATATGGTTATTTATATATTCAT
>JAAGZN010000752.1 GCA_024206165.1 Bacteroidota bacterium | reverse complement strand
TAAACCGAGCTATGCAATAAAAATGGCAATAATAACAGGAATCGTTAATTTAAAAAATGGATTTTAAAAAAGATACTTCATGAGAGGAAACCTTTTTTATAACTTTTTATAGGTAGGCCAGACTTTTGCAGCGCCTCCATTAATTTAAGCCTCTTAATTTTAAAAAAATGCTTTAATTATCTGTTTTTTCTTTGCATTAACCCTGAAAAATACAATATTAGTTAAATTATATCAAGTTATGTTTATTTATTAAAGAAATATATAATAAAATGTGGTTTTTGAATATAAAATAAGGATTATGAAAACATATTGTTATTTATTAAATATTTTGATAAATGTTTTGAGTTGTAATAAGACTTATGAAAACAACTTGATATCCAAAATTAGAAATAAAATTTTTACAAAAAAAGAAAATATAAAAAGTTATACCAATGATTATATCTCTAAGTTTGTAGATGAAAAATCAAAGGCTAGTATGAAAGAAAAAATTAACTTAATTATTGATGGATTTACAAAAACGACTAAAAACCAAATTCCTGCTGATATTATATGGAGGCGCTGCAAAAGTCCTTATTGATATAAAAAATCCTTGATTTAAGCTTTAATTATTATATTGCATCAAAAATTAAATTAATCTGATATGAATCTATATAATAAATTAGTTAATCGTCCCTATATTTTCCTCAGAAT
>JAAGZN010000751.1 GCA_024206165.1 Bacteroidota bacterium | reverse complement strand
TTCTGAGGAAAATATAGGGACGATTAACTAATTTATTATATAGATTCATATCAGATTAATTTAATTTTTGATGCAATATAATAATTAAAGCTTAAATCAAGGATTTTTTATATCAATAAGGACTTTTGCAGCGCCTCCTTTGTAGGAAATGGAGTTGTTGGATTTTTTGTTGGATCGGTGGTTGGATCATTTGTTGGATCAACAGTTGGATCGGTTGTTGGATCACTCGTAGGATTGGTTGTTGGATCACTTGTCGGATCATCAGTAAATGTGGGATTTTGTGTCGGATTTTGTGTCGGAGATAAAGTTGTCGGATTTTGTGTGGGATCAGTAGTTGGATCTTGTGTCGGATCAGTAGTGGGATCTGACGTTGGATCTTGTGTCGGATCGCTTGTTGGATCTTTTGTCGGATCTGACGTCGGATCTGACGTCGGATCGCTTGTTGGATCAGTAGTGGGATCGGTGGTCGGATCTTGTGTCGGATCAGTCGTTGGATCTTGTGTCGGGTCATTCGTGGGATCTGACGTGGGATCTGATGTCGGATCTGACGTCGGATCTTGAGTGGGAGTTTTTGTTATTCTCTTATAACTTAAGTCTACTATTGAACTTAATTTATCATCATTTGACGTGCCAAAGGATCTACTAAATAATATTTCATTGCAGGGTTGATTTAAATAACTTATTATTATATCATCTCCTCCTAACTTTGTTTTATTGCTTATCTCTTCTTCATTTATTCCTAATATACTTACACTTAAATGAGGACATTTCCCTTCATAGCCTGGGCAATTATATGGATAATATGATTCAAATGGGCCATTATTTAGTTCTTTTGCTCCTCCTATTGTAAATTCATTACAGTCTCTACCTTCGGAAAATATGTTTTTTATGTTTGGAAGATTTACTGCTTCATTATTTAAAGTAAATTGATGATCTATTATTAATTGGGAATTTGCTATTGGTATACTTTTTATCAATTCATTTCCTAAAATACCAATGGTTGAATATTTTAATAGTTTTTTAAGGAATGAGCTCCTTTTTGATTTTATTTCATAATTCTTTGATGAATATGATGATGATTTAATTTTAAGATTTTTTTCATTCTTACATGTTAATAAAAAGAAACTTAAAAAGATCGGAATCCATAATAATCTGAGCATATTATTTACTTATATAATTTAAATATCATAATATTAATAATTTAAAGCTATTACTACAATAATAAAACAATTAACTAATACAAAATATGAAATATTTAAGTAAGTATTTTTATAACAACAAAAGGTTAAAGATATTGGAGCCGCTGCAAAAGTCCTTATTGATATAAAAAATCCTTGATTTAAGCTTTAATTATTATATTGCATCAAAAATTAAATTAATCTGATATGAATCTATATAATAAATTAGTTAATCGTCCCTATATTTTCCTCAGAAT
>JAAGZN010000053.1 GCA_024206165.1 Bacteroidota bacterium | reverse complement strand
TTATATCTTTGTTTTCCTCTCATAAAGCCATCTTTTATGCAGTTTGCTTTATTGCATTTTGGACATTCTGTCTTTTTCATTACTTCTTTTTATATTTGTGAAGTACTAATTTAATTAATCTCTCTCAGATTAGCAATGCCATAATTAAAGCTTAAATCAAGGATTTTTTATATCAACAAGGACTTTTGCAGCGGCTCCAATGGATACAATTAGGAGGACATTGTGATGGTGAAAAAGACGTACTAAAAGTTGCTATTAAAGAAGCCCAAGAAGAATCTGGTATAAAAGAAATTATGCCAATTTCTCGAAATATTTTTGATATACATGTTCATCAAGTACCAAAATATAAAAATGAGTTTCCTCATATTCATTATGATATAAGGTTTCTATTGAAAACAAATGGCAATGATAATTTTAAAATTAATAGAGAATCAAAAGAATTAAAATGGTTTGGTAAAGATAAATCAAAATTACCGACACAAAAAAAATCAATAATGAGAATGTTTGATAAATGGATTGGCTTTATCTTATTTTCAAAGTAACTAATGTCAGGATAGCTAATAAAATCCCTATTATAAGAAATCTAACAACAATTTTAGCTTCATGAATACCTTGTTGTTGAAAATGATGATGCAAAGGAGCCATTTTAAATATCCTTTTTCCTTCACCATATTTTCTTTTGGTAAATTTAAAATAATAAACTTGTAATATAACAGACAAAACTTCAATAAAATATATACCACATAATAAAGGTATTAACAACTCCTTTCTAATAGAAATAGCAATAACAGCTATTATTCCTCCAATAGTTAAACTTCCAGTATCACCCATAAATATTGAAGAAGGATAAGCATTAAACCAAAGAAAGCCAATGCAAGCACCTACAAAAGCAGTACAAAAGACAGTCAGTTCTGCTGAGCCAGGTATATATAAGATATTTAAATATTTAGAAAATACAATATTACCAGATAAATAAGCTAAAATTGCTAAAGTTAACCCAATGGTGGCCGAAGTACCTGCTGCTAAACCATCTAAACCATCTGTAAAATTTGCTCCATTCGTAGAGCCTATAATTACACATATGATTAACAGAATATAGAATATCCATGTATATTTAACATTAAAGAAAGGAATAAAAAATTTAATTATCTTGCTATAATCTAACTCGTTATTTTTGAAGAATGGCACATTTGTTTTTGTTGATTTTATATCTTCAAAAGAAATTTTATTTTGTGGATTTTCCTCTTTCAATTCAGAAATAGAAAAATTATTATCTTTAAATTTTCTTATTACAACATCTTTATGAAAGTATAAAGTACTACCAACAATGACTCCTAAACAACATTGTCCAATAATTTTAAATTTTACAGCTATTCCTTCTCGATTTTTTTTAAAGACCTTAATATAATCATCAATCAATCCAATTGTACCCATTATTAAAGTAGTGGTAATTAACAAGATGATATAAATATTGGTCAAAGAAGCAAATAGTAAAACAGGAATTAAAGTAGCTGCAATAATTATTATTCCCCCCATTGTAGGAGTATTTCTTTTCCTATCTTTATTTTGATTTATAGTATCAAATCTAACATCATTTTTAATTTTCAAATAAGATAATTTCTTTATAATATATTTTCCAAAAAAGATTACAATAAATAATGAAAGTACAGCAGTTGCTCCTGCCCGAAATGATATATAACTAAATAATCTTGCTCCTGGAATATTAAATTCTTTATCTAAATATTTAAATAGATGATATAGCATAAATTATTATTATTTTTAACTAAATCCTATTGGCTTAGCTTTCTTTAATTTTGTAAAAGGTTTTTTCTTTTCAGGAAATACAAATAGAGATAAAATATTAAATCTAATATTTATTTCAGAACCATATTGATGAATTTTATGATGATTGAATTTGCCATTTATCATTTCTAAAGATTTATATCTTTTAGCATTTTTAATCTTATTATATTTCTTCAAGTTCTCTGAGTCATAAAGACTTTCCCCACCTAAAAGATCTAAAATAGAAAAAGATACATAAAATAAACAAAAATCTATATCTATAAATTCTTCGAAGAAGTATATATCAAAATTTAATAATTTTAATCCAATATCTAAATATAAGTTATTGTAGTATTTACTAACATTTAATTTAATATTATCATTCTTAGGGCCTTCAAATACTGAAATAAAATATTTTATTTTCAAAAAAATAGATGGTGAATAATGTATAGATTTGGTAATTTTGAAAATAGGTTGAATGCTTAATGGTAAGTAGATAGAATGAAATTTCAAAAAACTAACTGGTAAATCTTCATTAAAATATTTATCAAAACCTTTAGAATATCTGCTTCTGTTGGGATTATTTTTATTTTTTAAGATTTTTAAATAATTGTCCTTTTCTTCTTTATAAAATTTACCATAACCTTTTGAATCAGAATCTACTTTATATAATATCATCTTATGGACAAAATTATAAATCAAACCCATGTTAAATTTAAAACAAATGAAATCATAATTTAAAGTATAACTGGCATACATACCCAAACCACTTCTATCAAAAAATCCTGTATATCCCAGGAAGGGAGACTCTGATCTAAATTGATCTTTTACCGATTTTTTAGCTAATTGAGAATTTTTAGCCAATAGAAAACTAGTAGCCCTAGATTGTTCATCAAAAATTCCTGAGAAATTTAAAACTAAACCAGCTGCATAATCTCCAGATTTAGCTTTATTCAAATTGAAAAAAGATATCGATATTATATATATAAGAAATTGCTTTCTTATTGATAGCTTCATTTTCCTTAAAGTTAAACTTATAGTTTACTAGGATTTAGGATTTAGACGTCAAAATCCTTTTTTCTTTTACAGAAGCAGATTTTCCATATTTGCCTCTTAAATAGTATAATCTAGATCTTCTAACTGAACCATTACGTATTTTTTCTATCTTTTCAATGGATTGAGATATTGCTGAAAATATTTTTTCGACTCCAATACCATTAGAAATTTTTCTAACACTAAAAGTTTCTCTGTTAGTACCTACATTTTTTCTTTTAATAACAATCCCTTGAAATTTCTGTATCCTTTCTTTATTTCCTTCTTTGATTTTTAGATGTACTATGATGGTATCACCTGATTTGAAATTTGGAAATTCGATATTTTTTTGTCCGCTTTGTTGCTCAACTATTTTGATTATTTTATCCATAATCTTATTAAATTTGTGATAAGAAGAAAATAATTTTTATATAAATTAATTTTTTTTATTAATCTTCTTAAAATTTATTAAATATAATTATTAAGTTCCTCAAATATAATAAAATTTTTACGTTTATCATACAATAATTTCTTAAAGTATCTTTTTGTTATTATTTTATATTTTTAAAAAATTTATTTGCAATCAATATAAAAAACAAAATTTTATATATATAAGACAATTTTTTAAAATTAATGATATTTATTTTAAATATTATTATTTATATTTGGATCAAGACTAAATATATATAATTAAATTTTGATGGGGAAGCGCAAATTGTTATAAATAGTATAAATCTTCTAATCTAATTAATATGATTAAACATAGAGGAGAATTTGTTCATAAAGCCATAAAGCAAAAGAAATACTCAATAGAATTTATTTCTAAGAAATTAGGAATAACTCGAAATACTTTTTACAAAAAGCTTAAGAATTCTAATTTATCTTTAGATATGATAGTAAAAGTATCAAACATAATAGAATATGATTTTATATCTGAAATACCTGAAATTAAAGAATACGCAAGAAATAATAACTTATTTTTATATAAAAATACAAAGGAAAAAAATATAATAATATATAAATTGAAATATTTAAAATTAATGTATCAATATAATGCTTTATTAGATTTTATGATAAATTTGGCAGATAATCATGATTTGCAAACCTTAAAAGAAGATATAAAAGAATTTGTCAAAAGTAGGGATGTTTAAAATTTAATTGCTAAATTTATATAAAAATTATAAATTTGAACTAGGAATCCTAATTATAAATTTAAAATACAGAGATTATATCAGAATAATTTATTAAATTTACAATTAATTTTCATAAATACGTAACACAATAATTAAAATCTAAAATATGCCTTGTGGTAAAAAAAGAAAAAGACATAAGATGGCTACTCATAAGAGAAAAAAAAGATTGAGGATGAGTAGACACAAAAAGAAATAGAATAAGAATAATAAGTAATATAGATTAAATATCTATAATTTTTAAATATTAAAATAAAAAATATATTGCGAAACGAACTTGTAATAAGTATTAAGCAAGATGTTTATCGCATAGCACTTTTAAAAGAAGATAAGCTTACAGAATATCATATTGAAGAAAAAAATAGTAAGTTTACGGTCGGTGATGTTTATTTAGGAATTGTTAAAAAAATTGTGCCAGGGTTAAATGCTGCATTTGTAGATGTAGGCCATTCCAAAGATGCTTTTTTACATTATCTAGACATGGGCATTAAATTTAGTGCATTAGATAAATTTTTAAATCTTGCACTCAAAAAAGGGAAATCTGGTATTGATATAAATGCAATAGACAATAGCTTAGATTTAGAGAAAGAAGGGAAGATATCGGAAGTTCTATCTGTTGGTCAAAAAATATTAGTCCAAGTAGTTAAGGAACCTATTTCAACCAAAGGTCCTAGACTTTCTTGTGAAATATCTCTAGCTGGAAGATATGGAGTTATAGTACCTTTTAGTAATGAAATTAGCATATCAAGAAGACTAAAAAATGTCGCAGAAAGAAAACGTTTATTTCGTTTGGTCTCATCTATTAAACCCAGAAATTTTGGAGTAATTATTAGAACAGTTTCTGAAAACAAAGAAGTAGCAGAGCTTGATAGAGATCTAAAAGCGCTATATAAGAAATGGGAAATTGGAACAAAAGCTTTAGAAAATGCTCAACCTAGACAAAAAATTATAGGTGAAATTAATAGAGTTTCTTCAATATTAAGAGATATTCTTAATGAATCTTTTGATAAAATTATAGTTGATGATTTTCAAATTTATAATGAAATCAAAGAATATATTTCCAGAATTGCCCCTGAAAAAGGTAAAATTGTAAAATTATATAAAGGAACAACCAAGCTTTTTGAAAAATGTAGAATTGAAAAACAAATCAAAAGCCTTTTTGGTCAAGTTGTTAGTTTAGAAGGAGGAGGCTATCTTGTTATTGAACATACTGAAGCTATGCATGTTGTTGATGTTAATAGTGGTAATAGATCATATTCTCCTGGAGAAGGACAAGAGGGAACGGCTTTGGCTGTAAATATTGCTGCTGCTAAGGAAATTGCTAGACAATTGAGACTTAGAGATATGGGAGGGATTATTGTTGTGGACTTTATTGATATGAAAAAGCTTGAAAATAAACAAAAAGTCCATGATGAAATGAAAATGCTTTTGGCTCAAGATAGATCTAAAGCAAGAGCTTACAAACTTTCTAAATCAGGATTGATGGAGATAACTAGACAAAGAGTAAGGCCTGAAACAAATATAATTACTAAAGAACAATGTCCTTCATGTGGTGGTACTGGACAAATAGATGCATCTATTCTAATTGCTGATGATATTGATAAAACACTTCATCATATTATTATGCACAAATCAAACACAAGAAATTTAACGATTTTCTTACATCCTTATCTTTATGCTTACTTTACCAAAGGACTAATTTCTAAAAGAACAATATGGTTTTTTAAATATAAACATTGGATTAATTTAGAACAAGATTCTTCTTTGGGAATAACAGATTATAGATTTATTAATGGACAAGGTGAAGAAATTGAAATTGATTGATAAATAATTAGTTTGGTAATATTCTATAATTTAATAAGTTTATTTCCCAGTATTTGAATATCTTTTCTTTAAGGATAATAAAATTAGCTATCTATTAGTATTTTTATAAAATTAAGAACTTAATCTAACTTATATTAATGAACTTAAGTTGCATAGTTATTAAATAACTGTAAATCTATGTCATCCTATAAGAAATGAAGGATTTTTTTTAATATTGTTTTTCAATTTAAAAATAGATATTTCGCTTCGCTCAATATGACAAATAGTGATATATTGCAAATTGAATTAGTAAATTAAATTATTATATGAAGGATAGAGATAAAGGTATATTATTATTTACTTTAAGTTTAATTATAAGTATTGTTAATGATGGAATTTCAAAATATTTAAGTAATATGCTTTCATTTTGGGAAATATCTTTTTTTAGATTAATATTTAGTACAATAACTCTTTTACCAATTATTATATATAAAGGCATAAATTCACTAAAAACTAAAAGAATTTTTTTGCATATTTTTAGAGGATTCATTTTTAGTTTAGCCATAGTAATTTGGAACTCAGGACTTAGTAAGTCTCCTTTAACAACATCTACAATAATTGGCTTTTCTTCTCCTATTTTTATTGTACTATTTGCTTTTATTTTTCTTAGAGAAAAAATTACATGGAAGATTTCTATTGCTACGATTTTGGGATTCTTAGGAATTTTTTTAGCACTTAATCCATTTCAATATAAATTTGATTATTATTCTTTATTATTTCTTCTTTCAGTATTATTATTTTCTTTTTTAGATGTAATTAACAAAAAATTTATAGTTAAAGAATCTTATTTAACTATGCTTTTTTATAGTAGCTTTTCTGCCTTAGTATTTATCTTTCCCGGTACAATTTATAATTGGAGTAATCCTAATATTATAGATTTTATTCTTTTATTCTTTTTAGGGATAGGTGGAAATTTATTACTTTATTTTATGTTAAAGGCTTTATATTTAACTAATATTACTATATTGGCTCCGTTTAAATATATTGAACTGCCTATTTCTATATTAATTAGTTATTATACTTTTAATTTTATTCCTAACTTTTATACATTAATGGGTGTATTTATAATAATACCTTGCTCTTTATATATTGTTTATAAACAAAGAGAATAGATACTTATTTATTAATGATTATATATATATTAACTCTTTTTGTAATTTTTGGATGTAAAAATAATTTTAAATCTCAAGCAAGAATGAATTGCTCATTAGTTAATTCTTTTGAAAGAAAGTTGATAAAAACAAACTTAATAGAGTTTTACAATAATATTGCTAAGACAAAAGGAACATACTCATTATATAATAAACATAAGAGTATATATACTCTTACTGACGTAAATTCTGTATTTTTTAATAAAGTAATTGATTCTAATTTTCATGGACCTAATATTGAGCAAGATATTATTAGGAGGCGCTGCAAAAGTCCTTATTGATATAAAAAATCCTTGATTTAAGCTTTAATTATGGCATTGTTAACTTAGTATAGTTATTTATAAATTCTGTATTTTAAAACTTCAAAATAATTTTTAAAATGAAGAATTATTTTGCGAAAAACCTTAAGACCTATTTTAAATTAACAATGCCTTAATTATTATATTGCATCAAAAATTAAATTAATCTGATATGAATCTATATAATAAATTAGTTAATCGTCCCTATATTTTCCTCAGAATTACAGGTATGAGCCCTGGAAAATTCAATGATATAATAAAGAAACTTCTACCTATATGGAATAAAAAACACTTGAAGAATAAAAAACTAGATGGCAGGCCTTATGGCATAGGAAGCTTAGAAAATCAATTATTATGTTTACTAATATATTATAGAACATATACAACCCAGCTTTTTATAGGCTTTTGGTTTCGTGTAGACGATGCAACAGTTTGTAGAACAATAAAACGACTAGAG
>JAAGZN010000750.1 GCA_024206165.1 Bacteroidota bacterium | reverse complement strand
GGAAAATATAGGGACGATTAACTAATTTATTATATAGATTCATATCAGATTAATTTAATTTTTGATGCAATATAATAATTAAAGCTTAAATCAAGGATTTTTTATATCAATAAGGACTTTTGCAGCGCCTCCATAGTAAATGTGAAATTATAAATAAACTTTAATTTAATGGAAATAAATTTTATTCACTAAATTAATAAAAAATTTTTAAAAAATATATAAAATGGACAAATTCTCACATTTACATTGCCATACTCAATATTCCTTATTAGATGGCGCAGCAAAAATAGCATCCTTAATAGATCAAACTAAACAATTAGGAATGGAAGCTATCGCAATAACAGATCATGGAAATATGTTTGGAGTTCCACATTTTGTAAATCAAGCAAATAAAGCAGGAGTAAAACCAATCATAGGCTGCGAGTTTTATGTTGCAGAAGATATGCATGATAGAAAAAATAAAAAAAGATATCATCAAGTATTATTAGCAAAAAATGAAATAGGATATAAAAATATATCAAAACTCTGCTCTTTAGGCTTTACAGAAGGATATTATTATAAACCAAGAATTGATAAGACTACAATAAAAAAATATTCAGAAGGCATAATAGCAACAACATGTTGTTTGGGAAGCGAAATAAACCAAGCCATTTTAGCAAAAGGAGAAGCAGAAGCAGAAAAAATATTTTTACAGTGGCTAGACATCTTTGGAGAAGATTATTATATAGAACTCCAAAGACATAACTTCGAAGATATGGATAAATGCTGCGAAATACTGATGAAATGGTCCAAAAAATATAATGTTAAAGCAATAGCAACAAATGATGTTCACTATATAAAACAAGAAGATAGTATAGCCCAAGATGTACTACTATGCCTTCAAACAGGAAAAGATTATGATGATCCAAATAGGATGAGATTTTTAAATGATCAATTTTATTTAAAATCTCCTCAAGAGATGTCCAGCCTATTTAAAGACCTTCCAGAAGCCATCACTAATACACAAGAAATAATTTCAAAAATCGAAACTCCATCTTTAACAAGGGATATATTAATGCCAATATTTCAAATCCCACAAGGAATAAAAACTCAAGATGAATATCTCAAAAAGCTAACATATGAAGGAGCAAAAAGAATTTATGGATCAATAAGTCCAGATTTAGAGCAAAGATTAAATTATGAGTTAGGAACATTAGAATCAATGGGATTTGCAGGCTATTTTTTAATAGTTCAAGATTTTGTAGCAGCAGCAAGAAAAACAGGAGTAATAGTAGGACCAGGAAGAGGTTCAGTGGCAGGATCATTAGTAGCATATTGTTTAGGAATAACAGATGTTGATCCAATAAAATATAATCTCTTTTTTGAAAGATTCTTAAATCCAGAGAGAGTATCAATGCCCGATATAGATATAGATTTTGATGATGAAGGCCGTCAGAAAGTTATAGATTATGTAATAGATAAATATGGCAAAAATCAAGTAGCCCAAATAATAACTTTTGGAAGTATGGCAGCAAAATCATCAATAAGAGATGTATCTAGAGTGCTGGGAGTGCCTTTAGAAAAAGCAGATCATATGGCAAAGTTAGTACCAGAAAAACCAGGAACATCATTGGCAAAAGCTTTCAAAGAAATTCCAGAATTAGCAGAATTTAAAAAGAAAATAGAAACCCCAGAAGGCAAAGTATTAGCCCTAGCAGAAACATTAGAAGGATCTGCTAGACATACCGGAATACATGCTGCAGGAATTATTATAGCTCCAGATGATATTACTAATTATCTTCCGGTCAAAATAGATAAAGACTCAGATCTTCTAGTAACTCAATATGATGGATCAATAGTCGAAAGTGTAGGGATGTTAAAAATGGATTTTTTAGGTCTAAAAACTCTTTCTATTATTAAAGATGCTTTAAAGTTAATTGAAAAAAACTATTCTAAAAAGATAAATATTAAAGAAATCCCTCTTAATGATGAAAAGACTTTTATGCTTTTTCAAAAAGGAAATACAATAGGAACTTTTCAATTTGAATCAGAAGGAATGAGAAGTTGGTTGCCAAAATTAAAACCAACAGAGATAGAAGACCTAATAGCAATGAATGCTCTCTATAGACCAGGCCCAATGCAATTTATACCAAATTTTATTGATAGAAAATATGGAAGAGAAAAAGTTGAATATCCTCATAAATTATTAGAAGACATTTTAAAAAATACATATGGAATAATGGTATATCAAGAACAGATAATGCAAACAGCTCAAATAATAGCAGGATATACTTTAGGACAAGCAGATATATTAAGAAGAGCAATGGGTAAGAAGAAAGTAGAAGAAATGGAAAAACAAAAAGCTGTTTTTATAAAAGGAGCTAAAGAAACTAATGATATTAATGAAAAAATAGCTTTGGAAATCTTTTCAATGATGGAAAAATTTGCACAATATGGTTTCAATAGAGCACATTCGGCTGCTTATTCTATTGTAGCTTATCAAACAGCTTATCTTAAAGCTAATTATCCAGCAGAATTTATGGCTTCAGTATTAACTCATAATCAAAATGATATTTCTAAGATATCTTATTTTATGGATGAATGTAAAAAGCAAGGAATTAAAGTTTTGGGACCACATATTAATGAAAGTTCAACCCACTTTGATGTAAGTACAGATAAAAATGATTTACATATTATTCGATTTGGGTTAGCTGCTATTAAGGGTTCAGGAGATGCTGCTGTTTCTGCAATCATTGAAGAACGTAACGATAATGGTATATATAAAGATATATTTGATTTTATAGAAAGAATAAACTTGAGAAAAGTAAATAAAAAAACTATGGAATCATTATGTAAAGGAGGAGCTTTTGATGATTTTGAATTCCATCGTAGGCAATATTTACAAGAAGATCCAAACGGTAATATTTATATAGAAAAGCTCATTCAATATGGCAATAAGATCAAAGAAGAAAAAAATTCTATGCAACAATCTTTATTTGCATCAACTCCTGATAGTAATTATAATAGTATTCCTAAACCCGAAGAACATGAGCTATATAGTAACTTAGAAAAATTAAAAATGGAAAAAGATGTTGTTGGTTTTTATATTTCAGGACATCCATTAGACTATTTTAAATTTGAATCAAAATACATATGTACAGCAAATACCAAAAATTATTTAGATAAAAAAAATAAAGAAGCTAGAATTGCTGGAATTATAACTGAATCTAATATCAGACAAACTAAAAGAGGTCAAACATTTTGTGCCTTTTCTTTAGAAGATTTTTATGGCAGTATAAACATGGCCTTATTTGGAGAAGATTTTAGAAAAAATCAACATCTCATTCATAAAGGAGAATTTGTATATATTTCAGGGATAGTTCAAGAAAGATATAAAAACCCTGGGATGTGGGAATTTAGACCTAAATTAATTGAACAATTACATGGGTTAAGAGAAAAAAAAGTTAAAGAATTGACAATTAACTTAACAGCAGAAAATTTAGAAACTATATATGTTGATAATATATTTGAAAGCATTACTAAAAATCCTGGAAATGTACCTATAAGATTAAAAATAAAATCAGAAAAGGAAAAGCATATTTTTACAGAAGGTCTAATAAAAAAATATAGAATAAATCCTTCGAATGAATTTTTTAGTAAATTAGATGAGAATACACAAATTTTGTATGATGTAGAAATTTATTGAAACTAAGGAGGCGCTGCAAAAGTCTGGCCTACCTATAAAAAGTTATAAAAAAGGTTTCCTCTCATGAAGTATCTTTTTTAAAATCCATTTTTTAAATTAACGATTCCTGTTATTATTGCCATTTTTATTGCATAGCTCGGTT
>JAAGZN010000749.1 GCA_024206165.1 Bacteroidota bacterium | reverse complement strand
TATTTAAGGGATGATCGCTAAAAAATATAGAAATGTTGATTGTATTAGATTTGGAAATTGGTAAAATAGCTAAAATTTAGACTTATTTAAGGGATGATCGCTAAAAAATATAGAAATGTTGATTGTATTAGATTTGGAAAAAAGTATTTGAAGATTTTAAAAATAGGTTAAAATAAATAATATCTCTATTCTAGGAGGACTACAGCTTTTGCTGCAATTGCTGCACCAGTCCCTATCTCTCCTAAACCTTCATTCGTAGTTGCTTTAATTCCAATTAGATCTGTTGTAATATTTAAGATATTAGCAAGTTTTTTTTTCATAGCTGGAATATTCGGGGCTATTTTAGGCCTTTCAGCAATTATGATGCTATCGATATTAATAATTTTATAATTTTTTTCTTTTATTAGATTAGCAACTTTTTTTAAAAGGTTTAAACTATCTGCATTTTTAAATTGAGGGTCATTATCAGAAAAATAATAACCAATATCTTGTAAGCCTGCAGCACCAAGCATTGCATCCATAATGGCATGGACTAAAACATCGGCATCAGAATGCCCTAAAAGTCCTAAATGAAAAGGTAGTTTTATTCCACCTAATATTAAAGCTCTTTCTTTAACCAATCGGTGAATATCATAACCAATACCTACTCTCAATTTTATTTCCTTTTTTAAATAGTTTTATAGTTTTTTATAGCTCTAGATTTTTTATATTTTAAAACAATTAATATAAAACTAAGTTAATAGTTTTGCTATTTCTAAGTCATATGGATGAGTAATTTTAAAATTGTGATATCCCCCCTCAACCAAATAAATATTATAACCATAATGTTCTAAAAGCATTGCATCATCTGTGCCATAAAAACCTTGAGTTTTGGCTTTATCATAACAAATTTTTAAAATATTTAATTCAAAAACCTGTGGTGTTTGAATTAACCAAATATTATGACGATCAATGACACCTTTGCTAATCATGCCATCTCCTTTTCTAATTGTATCTTTTGCCAGCACGGCCAATACTGCCCCTGGATAATGATTAACCTTTCTAATTGTCCTTTCTAATTCTTCTTTTTTAAAAAATGGTCGGACAGCATCATGAATTATTACTTTGCCAGATTTTGCTTTGAGAGTATTAATCGCATTAAAAATAGAGTCTTGGCGTTCTTTCCCACCTTTAATAACTTTAATTGTAGGAAAGTGATCGAGTAAAAAATTTTTATTATTTTCAAAATTTAATGCAGGGAGAGCAACAATAAATTCTTTTATAGGAATAAAATCAAAAAATTTATTAATTACTATTTCAATAACAGTTTTATTCCCAAGCTTTACAAATTGTTTATTTACTCCTTCAAGAAGATAATTTTGGAGTCTTTTTCCCACTCCACCAGCAGGAATGATTACACTAAATGTTTCTGTTGTCATCTTTTAGTCCTTAAAATGGCTGTATTAATTAATTTTTCTTTAATAGAATAGAGCATTCCGATATTAAAGCTATGATATTGTTTGGGGTCTAAGGTATCAAACCCCGCTACAACACTAATACCAAGGCTAGAAAAATTATCCTCTATTCTTTTCGCAACTTTTTTAACAATAGTATTCTTAGTTTCGGGTAATATAACTACAAACCTTTCTTCTGAATATTTACATAAAATATCAGATATACGAATTAATGGTTTTAATTCTTTTCCCAAAGAAGTATCTGTTTTAAGAAACATTAATGAAAGAGCTTTTTTTGTTTTAAAAGATCTAATCATTCCTTCTTCTAATGAATTATTAAAATAAATTTTATTATAAACCTCTGTTGCTTGGTTAATGTTGCAAGCATAAACAATATCTTGCAAGGTCATAGAAAGTGTATGTGCAATAAAATTTATTTTAAACATATCATTGGAAGAATAATCAGAGGTTTCTTTTCCTAAGACAATAAAACCTAAAAGGCTATTCATTACAATAGGAACAATCAAATTTGCTTTTAGCATTACCATCGTATTTTTTAAAATAGCATAAGAGTCTTCAGAGTATTTGTCTGTCATAAAAGAAACATGTCTAAAATTTAAAATTTCCTCTTTGGCATGTAAAATTTTAATAAAATCACTCTGTTTAGGGATAAAATTAGCATTTGTTATTGCATTATAGTATCCTTTTTTTTCAATAGAGTATACATAAAAACTTGCATATTCAGAATGAAAATTTCTGAGTAAAAGACTAATAATATTATTAGTCAACTCATTAATATTATTTGTTTTTATTAGACGCTTTAGGCTTGCAATAAACTCTATATTCGAAGTTTGAGTGAGTTTATTGTGCCCTGAGTATTGTTGTTGAGTTTTTTTACACCTTAAGAGTGTTTTTTCAGTACTTTTTATCACATTTTTGACCATTTTAAGATCTTCATCTGTAAAATTTTCTTTGTTTTTAATTTTATTACCTAAAAATAAAACTCCATATAATACTTCCCCTATAAAAATAGGAAAGACAAATGAAGCATCTAAGTCAGCCATAATATTAAAAGAATCAATTTCTGCATAGGTCAATAATTCTTGCTTAGTGAAATAAATTTTTTTTAGTTTAATAAGTGAAATTAAAGGAGCTTGGTTATTAATAAAATCTATGTTTTTTTTCATGAAATTAAAATTATTAATAATGATTTGTTTATAACCAAAACCTAAATCATCTTCTAAAAACAATGCGATCATATTAATATTTAAAATATTGCCTAGTTTCCCAAAGCTTTGTCTGGCAATTTCTTTTTTTGAAAAAAGATTAGAGTTCATAATCTCTACAGATAATAAAGACAATTCTTTTAAGTATGCGTAATTTGTTTTATATAAGTTTTCTTTTGTATGCTCTTTAACCCAAGTATGGAAGAAAGGAAAGAATAAGATAAAAAAAATAGTTACGATGAATAATAAAGTTTTGTTATGGTAAATAAGATATAAAAAGGTAAGTGTAAGAGTTAAATAAATTAGTAAGTATAAAAAATGTGTTACCCGGTATCCCCAGTAAATATCTAAGTTTTTCATATTATATTTTAAAAAAAAGAATAAACTAAAAAGTATAGCAAAGGGAGTAATAAATAGACTGAGCGGCAAAAAAAAGTAGTTCATAATTGAAAAATGAAAGAGCACTATGGGGAAAAAAACTAATAAAAACCCTAAGTTAAGTCCAGTCAAAACTTTTTTTGTTTCCTTGCTTGGAATAGAGTTTTCAATATGGTATTTTAAAAATAAAGTTGCGTAAAAAATATGAAAAATATAAACAATAATTGAAAGGTTGTAGAGAATCCCCCCAATGGGGAAAAATAATTTGCAACCTGAAATATTAATAAAATTTAGATTTATAATATATAACTCAGGATAAATTCTAGATAATATTACTAAAGTCATGGTAGGAAAATACGCAATATATATATGTCGAAATTTTAATTTTGTTTCGCTTAAAAACAAGACAAGATTGATTAAAATAGCAGAACAAATAAAGCTAATATTCCCAAGAAGCATATGCCACGCATACGATTGATAGTAAACAGAGGATGTTGTTGCAAAATATAAGGAAATGCCCCAGAAAGCAAAAATAGCAAGAAAAATACTGATTATAATATTGATAAGTCCTATTTTTTTATTAAACCAAAGATAAAGACTACTAAAAAAAGAAATAAAAAATATTAGCATTCCTATAACAGCCAAATAGTTCATTAATTTCCTCTTGAAAATTTAGCAGTAGCTAGCTACCAGCTTTATATTTATTCATCTCTATGTAGAAATTTAGCAAAAATAATTTTATTGTTCATATTTTTTGATACTTTATAAACTTTACAAAAAATATAATTTTTTAAATTCTCTGCCGCTTCATCTATTAAAATTTTCGTTCCATCAGCAAAGTAGGCAATACCTTGATTATTTTCTGATTCTGAAATGAATGCTTTTAAAACATGCCCGGGTAAAAAGGTTTTTTGACATATTTCTTCAACATATTTAATATTAACTATTTTTAAGTTTTCAATATTAGCTTTGATATAAAGATCAAAATTCCCTGTTAGAAGAGTACAGTTATTTTTTTTAACGATTGCTATAATTTTATCATTCAGGTCACCCTCTGATTCATCAGCAATAATTTGAACATTAAAAAATTCTACTTCTTGTAATTTTCGCATATTTTCTATTGCTTTATTTCCAATTTCCCATTCGTCTAACTGACCTGTTTCTATCATTCTTTCAAACTCTTTAATCACAAAGTCAGAGACAAAAATATTAAGCCTAATATTTTGAATGAAATTTAAAATTGGAATAATCCTGTCATCTATGAGAGCATCTCTATCTATAACAAAAGACACTGTTTTATTCACGTTAGTTAGCTTATAACTAAAAAATAAAGCAAGGCTAAGAAAAATAATATTTAAAATAATTAAAAAAATGATCATTTGAAAAAACTCCTATTTGAATTATAATTAACATAAGTATATAAATATACAATATTTTATAAAAATTAAGCTCATAACTCTAACTAAACATATTGACTAAGATATCAATAAGCAAAATAATAATAGCAATAACTATTCCTATAATCATAACTAAGCGGTGCTGGAACTTTTCGAGTTTATCTGGCGTATGTTTACGGAGATTTTCTGCTCTTGGCAACCCCAAATGTTCGTTATATTGCAAAAAAAAGCATTTTTCATTTCTTTTTTTTGTTAATATTTCTTTTAGCTTTTCATTTTCGCTAAAATTATCACGCATCTCATCCCAGATAAACATATAGCATTTTAGTTTATATGCTTTATTCGTAAATTCATTATTTTGCCATAAAAAATTTTTTGCTAAAATTTGATCTCTTTGATATTTATTAACCGTATGAATATACTCATTCTCATTGTTATCTAAACAAAAATATTGTGTCAAAAAATGACAGTTTAAACACGTTTGTTTTTGCATATTAAATTATCCTATTTAAGTAGTCAATATATTTTATATTTCTACACAAGCTCATAAAAGAAAATACTTGCGGCAGCTGACACATTTAGAGAATCAAAATTATTTTTTAAAGGAATTTTAATAAGATAGTCACAATTTTCTTTAACTAAGTGCCTTATCCCAGAACCTTCACTCCCTAAAATTATACATAAATTTCGACCTTTTAGTGGTAATTTTTTAATTTCATCACCATTTATCTCAGCCCCAACTACCCAGATACTATATTTTTTTAATTTTGTAATAGTTTGAACTAAATTATTAACTTGCAAGATAGGCAGCATATTAGCTGCTCCTGCTGAAGCTTTCATCACTGTTGCATTCACTAAGCAAGAATTTCGTTTTGGTAAAATAATACCATCTATCCCTAAAGCATAAGCGCTTCTAATAATTGCACCAACATTATGTGGATCAGTGACAGAGTCCAGTATGACAAAAACTGTGTTTATATTTTTCTTTTGATTTGTTTTCAAAAGATTTATAAAATCACTAAACTCTGCATATTTTATGGGACTTATAAGAGCAAGCACACCTTGATTATTCTTGCCGGCTTTACGATCAATTTCCTTTGGAGGTAAGTATGTCAAAACAATTCCTTTTTTACGAGCAACCCTAGTAATATTTGCTATAATACTACCTTTAGCCACCTTTGATACATATAATTTATTAATGGTGACATTGTTATCCAGAGCCTCAAGAATAGTCTTACGACCTTTAATCATGTTAGTTGCTATTTCAAAGTTTAAATTTTCCATATTTCGATTCCAGATTTTGTATCTTTGATTTCATACCCCTTATCAAGTAACTTATTTTTTAGATCATCTGCTTTTTGCCAATCTTGATTTTTTCGAGCTTCGAGGCGCTCTTTGAGAATTGAATTAATTTCTGCTGGGAAATTTTTTTTAGGCAATTCAAATTTTACTCCTAGAATTAAAGCAAGGTTTTTTATTTTAATAAGAGCTGCTTGTGCTTTTTTTGGTGAAATATCTTTATGTTTATTGCCATACTCTAGAAGTTTATGCAAAACTGCCAATGCTGCTGCAGTATTAAAATCATTATCCATAGCCTGATAAAATTCATTTTCAAGTTTAGTTATATCTGGAGTTATTTCTGCTTTTCCTTGAAAGTTACTAAGAATTTCTAAAAAATTAATAAATTTCTGCATACGCCTTTTATTTTCTTCAAGTTTATTAGTAGAAAAATCTAAGGGTTTTTTGTAGTGATTAGTTAAAAGGAATAAGCGTAGAACCATGGGATGATATTTTTGCAAAATATCATCTACACTAAAAAAGTTATCTAAAGATTTACTCATTTTTTCTTTATTTATCATCACAAACCCATTATGCAACCAATACTTTGCAAATGTTTTAGTTGTTAATGCTTCCGACTGAGCAACTTCATTTTCATGATGAGGAAAAATTAAATCTGCCCCCCCCCCATGAATATCAATTGTTTCACCTAAGTGAAGAATAGATAAGACAGAACATTCAATATGCCAACCAGGTCGTCCTTCCCCCCAAGGTGATGCCCATGATGGTTCATTTTTTTTCGCCTTTTTCCACAGAGCAAAATCCATTGGAGTTTCTTTTTTGTCATTAACGATGACTCGCGCACCATTTTGCATTTCTTCAATATTTCGCTTAGAAAGTTTACCATAGTTTTTAAATTTTTTAACTCTAAAATAAACATCACCGGCTAATTCATAAGCAAAGTTTTTTTTAATTAATATTGTGACCGCCGTAATAATTTCATTAATATTATCACTTACTTTAGGGTTTTTATTAGCACGCTTGATATTTAAGACATCCATATTTTTTAAAAAATCGTTTATATAACGCTCTGCTATATCTTTAAAAGGCAGAGATTCTGCATGAGCTTTCTTAATTATTTTATCGTCAATATCAGTAAAATTTTGCACATAATTTAAGGTATACCCTTTATGCTCTAAGTATCGTCTAATTACATCAAAAGCGACATAACATCGTGCATGCCCAATATGACAGGAATCATATGGAGTAATACCGCAAACATACATGCTTACTTTTTTCCCATTTAGTGGTTCGAAATTTTCACTTTTTTTCGTTAAAGTATTATAGACTTTTAAAGTCATATTCTTTCTCCAAATTTGATAAAAATTAATATTTTTTATTTAGGAATTTTCCTTTTATTAACAAAATATCATGAAGTTTACATCCATTAAAAAAACGGTTAATTTCATCCACAATTACATGACATTTAGGCATAAAAAGAAAGTAAAGTGGTAGATCTTTAGTAAACTTTTCATTAAACATAGTCTCAAAATTACCTTGCCCTTTAGATATAATCAAATCTGCTAACTTCATTTTTTCTAAAAAAGCTGTATCAGACTTATCTAAAACTGTGCCTGGAAAATATGAGCCAGAAAGAATCATATTATCAACAACTTTATCTAACCCATAATGAATAGCTTCTTCTTGTGTTATGTCATTTAAAATAGGCAGACTTCTTGTTGCTAAGGTTATGTTAACATCATATTTTTTTAGTTCTTCACAAAGTAATTTATCCAAAACAATTTCCCCAGCATTATCTGAAATAAACAAAATATTTTTACTTTTTTTTAGAGTTTTTTTAAAATCTTTAAAAGCAAATAATTGAGAAGATTCTTGAGCAATTTTTCTATCTTCTTTCTGAATTATTTTAGCTATTTCCTCTTCGATATTAAGCCCACTATTGATCCCATAATCAATAATATTTCCAGCAATTGAAAACTCAATAGCGGTTAAAAGAGAGTTATCTGATTTTTCAATTTTTTCTCTGATATGATTTTCTATATTAGCAATTAAATCATTACACTTCCTTTTTATTTTTTTATAAGGGTCAAAACTACAACTCATTTCTTTAATAACCTTATAAAGTTCTCCAAAAATCTCTGGTGGTGATTTTTGTGTCCCATAAGATTCTAAACTTTTTAGCATTTTATAATAAATTTTTTCTTGTAGCTTTTTATTATCTGTTGCCAGCTTAATTGAGTCAAAAAGCATTCGAGTAATACAATGTAGGCAATCTGTGTATGTTTGCATTATTATGAAATTCTCCATATTTTTTTAATTTTAATTTTAGCATTATAATAATAATTTTATCATATTAATATATACTGGGGGTAACCTTATTTTTTAAAAATAGTAATATTCTGCCTTTTATCTACAATTGTTAAGTTATAAAAGAAAGCAAGCCATTCAAAAGTTTCAGGTTTAAAAAACACAACATGTGTTGAATCATCTTTATAATACCAATTTCCAAAGTTAATTTCATTGTACAAAATTGAGGTCATTATTCCTAAATATCCTGTTGCTTTTAATAATTTTTTAATGAGTAAGTCAAATTCTTGTTTAGGGTTATAAAAATGTTCGACGACTTCTGTTAATAGAATAAAGTCATATTTTTCTTCCAATAAAGCTTTATTATTATGGAAAAATGGGTCATATCCAGCAATATTGGAAAATCCGGCTTGTTGAAAAATATCAACCAAAACTTTATTTTTCCCACATCCAAAATCTAATCCTTCCATATTTTTGCCTAAATATGGTGAGATTATCTTAAAAATTTTCATTAAAAAATTACGATATCCTTGATCATAAAAACTATTGTTATGAAGTTCATAACGCATTTTTTCAGATATTTTATTAAAATAAGTTTTAGAAGATTTAAATATTAAGCGACAATTATGGCATTCATAATAAATAATAGGCTTGATTTTACAGCTAAAAATATGAGACACACTCCCACATAAAGGACAGATCATTTGGTTATCCTATAAGTAGTGTAAGCAAAATCAATATCTTTTGCCACCTGAAAGTCATTTAACAATTTTTCCGTAAGCTCATTAACAGAAGAACGCCTTTTATATGGATTAACTAAATATCGAATGCTTAGCTCAACACCACTTTCCTTAATATTTTTATAAATAATAGGAGTCAGATTGGTATAGTTAATGGCATAAATTTTTTGCACACTTTTTATTTTTTTCTCTAAATTTTCAGCCCAGCTATTATGGTAAGCATTAACATGTTGTTCACAAATTTTTTCTGCAGTTTTATAGTTACTCTCAAATGTAAGCAAAATTTTAATTTCATTCCAAATAAAATCAAATCCTTTTGTGTAATTAAAAATCACTTTTTTAAAAATAAAATAATTAGGGATATGCACGATTCTTCCCGTTGATTGTTCTTCTTCCACCCATCCACCAATTTCAAGCATTGTTATATAAAATGCTCGGTAATCAACCACATCACCTTTAATCTCCCCTATTTGAACACGCTCACCTACTTCAAAGGGTTTATTAATAGAAAGAATTAAGAACCCGACAAAAGAAAGTACTAAGTCACCAAGAGTAACGACTAAACCTGCACCAATGATAGTAAACAAAAGACCGGTATTTAAATTCTCCAACCAAAGCATACTTAACAAAACTAATGTTAGAAAAAAGTTTAGGTAAAAAGCAGTTTTTCTATAAGTATGTTTCAAATTAAGGTCTTTTATATTTTTGTTAATTGAACGAACAATTAATTCTTTAAAAATATAAAGACCTAGAATAATCGTTAAAGAAATAGAAATATCAAAAAATACTTGGTTAGCTAAATTAATTTTCATCATGAGTAATTCCTTTACTTATTTGATAAAAGCATAATTTTATCAACGACAAATAAAATTAAAACGACAATTACGACAGGCTGTTTTTGTTGCTTGTTTTTTTACCTTAAAATCATCTATTTGAATTTTTTTGATAAACTCTATTAAGTTTATTTCTGCTTGTTTCATAAAATTGATATCAATATTAGCTAGGCTGGCTTTTTTACCTCCACGCGTTTCTTTTTCAAGCCAGATATATGAAAGTTTAGCTAATTTTTCCTGATAAACTTCTTGTGTTAAAAGATAATAAAAAAGCATTTGGAATTCTTTTTCATCTTCAATTTTTTGTTTTATTGCATCTTTTCCTGTCATTTGATGTTTGCCTGTTTTATAATCAATAATTTCAATTTGATTTTTAAAAATTGCATCAATTCGATCGATTCTCCCTACTAAATTAATATTATTTATTGTCCGGATAAATTTTTTTTCAAGTTTTAAGATCTGTTTAAAATCAGCATCCTCGCTTAATTCGGCTAAATAATCGAATAAAAACTTATTTGCACGCTCTTGATACCAACGAAGTTCTGCATAACCTTGAAATTTTTCTTTATTTTTTTCAAACATTATATCAATTAACTCTTTTAAATAAGTTCTTGAAATGGGGGCATTAACTTCTGTGAAATCGGATATTTTTTGATGAAATTTTTCTAAAATTTTATGACAGATATTCCCAAAATCAAGAGCTATTCTTTCTGTTTGAATAGAAATTCTTGTCAATCTACTTAACAAAAATAATATGTTACAATGTTTATAGTCCTTGACACTCGAAGCTGAGTAATAAAAATTTTTTAATAATTTTTGTAATTTTTCGATATAGAATTTTTCTTTATTGCTACTTTCAAATTTAAATGTTTTTATCTTATAAAAAATATCATGTAATTCTTGGTCGATTTTTGTTTGCAAAAACAGAGATCCAGACCGATCTAGAGATGAAGTGATAAGATCCGATGTCGAACTTTTATAGTAAGTATCTAAAAAATGTGAGATGGCTTCCCCTGAGGAAGTGATAAATATTTCTTCTTTAGATCTAGAAATAGCTAAATTAAAAATATTTCTTTCTGATTGTAGAAATTTATTAAAATCTACTTTTTTATCTGGAAAAAATCGATTTTTAACAGTCGCATATTCTTTCGGCAAAATTCCTTCATCCATCCCTGCGAGAAAAACAACTTTTTTATGCTTGCCTTTGAACTTCTGAATAGTACTAACCTCTACAGAGTTTGTATTTTTATCAGATAAACTTGTTTCAAATGTATAAGCCTGCCAAAACTCATCTAAATATGTTTTGAATAAGTTAACAGTTAGAATTGCCCCATCAATAGTTTCGCGTATTTTCGCATATTCATTAACCATTTCAATAAATTTATTCACTTTTAAGTTTTTGGTAATTTTAGGAGCTAAGAAAGTTATAATAGGTTGTTTCAATTCTGCTAAATTTTTATTATACTTAATCTCTTTCACAATCTCTAAGACCTCTGGGTTATCAAATACGCCCCCCATTCCCTCAATTTTTAATGGCAAGCTAAGTCTTTGAAAAATCTCACGATAAAGCTTTGCACTTTCTTTTAAGGTCCGACGCAAAACGACAAAATCAGAAAATTTATAATTACCCGTTAACATTAATTCACGAATTTTTCTTGTAATCCATTCCACTTCTTCGTATTCATGTGAAAATTGATGAATATTCCTTGCTAGAATTTCGGGCGACTGAAGATGATCGGAGTTTTGAGTAATAGAAATTTTAGCAACACATTCAGAATCTAGGTGCGTTAATGAAAAACTTCTAGATGGCATATTTAGAGGCTTTAATTTTTTATTAATAATAAATTGATTTGCAAATCTTTCAGGATCAGCCCCTCTAAAACCATAGATTGAAGCATTTTCATTAATAGCTGCATAAATATGTTTATTAGTAAGAGCATTAAGTAACTTTAATTCTAAATGAGTAATCTCTTCTAATTCATCTATGATAAGATAATCAAAATTTATAATACGCTCAGGTTTTTCTATTAAGATTTCAGTAGCCTTAGTAATTAGGTCTTTATAATCTAAAAATTTACATTTATTCAACTTTTTTTGATATGCTTTTACTTGATGGTCCGTTTGACTTTCAAGCTTCATGCGATCAATATAATCTAAAGCAGCATTAGGATAATTTTTATATTTTTTAAAAGTAGGGTCAATATCAAGGTTTGGTAAAATTTTTTCAAATATTAATTTTTGTTCAAAACCTGAAATAACTTTAAAATTTTTAGAGTAATATTTCCGTAGAATTTTTTTTGCGAAAGAAGAAAAATTATTTACCCAAAGCTCTTCAAAAGAATCAATTTGTGGCAAAATTTTCTCTAAAACTAAAGAAGGATTATTCGTAAAATAAAGAGGGTTAAATTTATTTTGAATTAGAGTAAGATAAGTTTCATTAAGCTTTCTCGTCTTTCCCGTATTGAAACCGCCTTTTAAAATTATATTATTATCCATATTGAGTTAAAAACTCCTGATTGCCAAATGACCCTGGTTTAAGAATTAAGTCTAAGTATTCATTAACTCTGCATAAAATAATACCTTCAGCGACTTTTTCTTTTGGTTTTAAAGTTTTTATTTTTAATTCTTGGCAAACGGCCATGGATGTTTCGCCACCACAACAGATAAGCAAGGTATTCTCTAAGCCCAAATCAAAGTTTTTGAGTTGTTTAGTCAAGTTTTTTAAATTATAGTTATCAATAAAGTTATCGGGAGATTTAATTATATTTACATTAGTTAATTTTTTTTGACTAATTTGTTTGCGTGTAACTTTTGTTCTACTTCCGGCTATAATGATTATTTGTTGATATATTTTATGTTTCTTTAAAAGAGAAGGCGAAAGATCTATCTTTTTTTTAAGAAAGATCTTTTTTAAAATTTCACCAAAAAACCAAGATGTCCCACAGTAAACCTTCCCTTCAGGAACATCTTCAACTAAATCATAGCTAGTCATTTTATTAGGAGCTTTACTTTGTTTTCGAATCATTGTGGGGATATGGGCTAACTTTTTTCCATAAAGGTAATGTACTCCCTTTCGAGTGAAGCGTTTATATTCTGGATAGGTAGCAACAATCGGTAAGTTTGTAAGCTTTAAAGTTCTAATAATTATATCATTTTCAATTACCCAGTTCCCTTTTAATGTTGAATCCATTTTTTTAAAAATAAAGTTAAAATCTTGTAATTCTGCCCAAGCTATAACCTTTTTAACTCTTTTTGACGCTACAGCTGGGGAAGCTAAGCGTGAATGAGTATTAATTATTATACCAGTAAAGCAAAAACTTGGTTTTTCTATATCCTTTGTTAGCTTAGGATATTCCAAATTATGGATATCAAAAAAATCATTAAAAGAGTTTAGGATCATTAAATTAAGTTTATACTTTATCCCCCATGCTGCAACATCACCACAACCAGTTAGGTCATCTGCTATTATAAGTATTTTTATTTTTTTATTATTTAACATATTTTTATAAATTTTTTAGTCATAGAAGTTAAAAATATTAGGAATAGAAATAATAATATATCATTATTTCAGGTCCAAAATAATTTTTCTGCATTAAAAGTCGTGATATTCTTAACCTCACTTGCATTGATATTTTTTAAATTACTAATTTCTTCTACTACATAATGTAAATAAGATGGTTCATTCCGTTTACCTCTATGAGGGACAGGAGGTAAATAGGGGGCGTCTGTTTCTAAAATAATTTTTTTTAAATCAATTTCCTTGACTACTTCTTTTAGACGGTGGTTATTTTTATATGTAAGAGGTCCACCAATACCTAATAAAAACCCCCGTGATATATAAAAATTAGCATCGTTTAAATCACCTGAATATGAATGGATAACTCCTCGAAATTGACAGGAATATTTTTTTAATACAGCTTGCATGTCTTCATGTGCATCTCGGCAATGAATGATTACAGGCAAATCAAGTTTTTGTGCTAAATCTAATTGTTTTTGAAAAACTTTTAACTGATTTTTTTTGGGTGAAAGATTCCGATAATAATCAAGACCAATCTCACCAATAGCCACGACGGTTTTATTTTTTGCAAGCTTTTGAAATTTTGTTAAAGTGTGTTCTGTAAAATTTAATGCATCATGTGGGTGCACACCAATCGAAGCAAAAATATTGTCATATTGTGCTGAAAAAATTGTCGCTTTTTCAGAGGAATATTCGTCATAACTAACTTCAATAATTTTATTAATTCCCGCAGAAAAAGCTCGGTTGATAACAGTATCACGGTCTTCATCAAATTTACTCATCAAAAGATGCGCATGTGTTTCAATAATCATTAAGATACCCTTTTAAATAAAGATAATATTTTAAAATTTATAATTATAGCATTAACTTTGGCTTTTAAAAACTCTATTATTAAAATAAAAAAATAGATCAAGAGTAAAAGTAAGAATAGATATTTTATTTAGAAGAAATAGAAAAAACATAATAAATTTATAATGATTTAATAAACTGTTCAATTATTAGAGCTGTTTTGAGTAAATTTTTTTTTGTATGTTTACTCGATAAAAAATTTGTCTCAAACTGGGAAGGCGAAAAGTAAATTTCTTCTCTTAATAATGTATTATAAAATATTTTGAATGCCTTTAAATTAGAGTTTTTTGCATCTTCAAAATTTTCAACCTCAGTATCATTAAAAAAAATAGTAAACATTGAGCCAATGCAGTTTAATTGTATATTTTTTTTAGTATGGCATAATTTTTTTAAGATATTTTCTAATATTTTACCTTTTGCATTTAATTTTTGGTAAAAATTTTCTTGCCTCAAAATTTCTAAAGTAAAAATTCCTGCAGTCATTGCAATAGGATTACCTGATAATGTTCCCGCCTGATAAACATCTCCTATCGGTGAAATTTGAGACATTATTTTTTTCCTTGCACCATATGCCCCAACAGGAAACCCTCCACCAATAATTTTTCCAAGGCAAGTAATATCAGGTTCGACTTTAAACCAACCCTGTGCACCAGAAACCCCTAATCTAAAACCCGTAATGACTTCATCAAATATTAAAAGAATATTATTATTTTTTGTTATATCACGCAAAAACTTCAAAAAACTTTCTTTAGGTAGAATAACGCCCATATTTGCAGGGACTGGCTCTACAATGATTGCTGCGATTCTCCCTTTATATTTTTGGCAAACATCAGAGAGAGCATATTGATCATTAAAAGGAATGCTCACTGTATTTTCTATGACACTCTTAGGAATACCTTGAGAGGAAGAGCAAACTAAATTAGTGGCACCTGAGCCTGCTTTTACTAATAAAAAATCAGAGTGACCATGATAGCAACCATCAAACTTGATGATAATATCTTTTTTAGTATATCCCCTTGCAAGTCTAATCGCACTCATAACAGCTTCTGTCCCTGAATTAACAAATCTAAGCTGTTCAATAGACGGCATTGAAGTAATTATCAACTCGGCTAATTTTGTTTCCAATTTAGTAGCTGTACCAAAACTTGTTCCTTTTTTTATCGCTGCAGTCACTGCTTTTACTACAGCTGGATATGTGTGGCCCAGAACTAAAGCACCCCATGATAAACAAAAATCTAGGTATTTATTAGAGTCAAGATCAAATATTTGGGGTCCTTTGCCTTTTTCAACAAAAATAGGCTGTTCTCCTAGATCTTTGAATGATCTAACAGGGCTATTGACGCCCCCTGGCATAAATAGTTTGGCTTTTTTAAATTCTTTAATTGAGTTATTAAAATTCATAATATTCTTCTTTTTTAGTATTTTTTATCTCATAATAATTATATTAAAGCAATAAAAAAAATCCAGAATATTATAAGATAGTAGCAAATTAAAATCTCTATAAACATTATTAAATTTAATAAATTATCTTAGCATTTTTAAATAGTCTTTTGCGTAATAAGAAATAATATAGTTTGCCCCTGAGCGTTTAATAGCCGTCAAAGCTTCCAGCATTGCTTCTTGCTCATCAAAAAAGCCTCTTTCCGCTGTAACTTTTATCATCATATACTCACCAGAAACTTGATAGCCGACTAAGATTTCCTCAGGATATGCTAGCTTTATTTTATGAATTATATCTAAATAAGTATGGGCAGGTTTGACCATAACCCAATCACAGCCTTCTTTAATGTCTGCGTCCACTTCCATTAAAGCTTGTTCTTGTGTTCGATAATCCATCTGGTAAGTACTTCGGTCACCATTGGCAATAGAGCAATTAACAGCTCCCCTAAATGGACCATAAAAACTAGATGAATACTTCGCCGCATAGGCAAGAATTTTAATGTTTGTTAAATTTTTTTTATTCAATACCTTTCGTATTATCTCAACCTGTCCATCCATCATAGCAGATGGGGCGACAAAGTCTGCACCAGCATGTGCATAGCTCAAGGCTATTTTTGCTAAAAATGGGAGTGTTGCGTCATTGTCCACATCATGGCCATTTAATATTCCACAATGTCCATGATCTGTATATCCGCATAAACAAACATCTGCAATAACTATAAGCTGCGGATATTTTTCTTTAATTTTTTTAATTGCTACGGCGACTAAATTAGCATTCTCATAAGCCTTTGATCCAAGATTATCCTTTAAATCATTGTTGATGACTCCAAATAAAATTATTTTATTTAAGCCTAAGGCAATGGATTCTTCAATATCTAGTAAAAGTTTATCTATAGATAAATGATAAACTCCTTGTAAGGACGCGATTTCTTTTTTTATATTAGACCCTGCTACCACAAAATATGGGTGGATAAAGTCTTCTGCTGCTAACTGTACTTCAGCATATTTATTTCTTATTTTCTTGTTTTTTCTAAAGCGTCTTAATCTTTGCATTTTTAAATTCCATTTCTACTGTATTTTTTGTGACATCCCCTATTGCATACACTTCAATGCTCGCAGGAATTTTTCCATAAATTATCTTGAAATTTATGACGCATGATGGCGAAGTAAAAACAAGAGTATCAATAAATAAAAGATCTATCTTTTCGATAGTCTTAGGCATTTTATTTTCATATATAGGGAATGCTGTAACTATATTATTAAGACTTTCTAAACCTTGAGGTAAAATATTTAAAGCTTTATTTGAACGAGGAATTAAAATTCTTTTTTTTTGTTCTGAAAAAATTTTTAAAAGACCAAAAGAAGATTCCTCTTTTGGTTGAAGATTAGAAAGAAGACCATTTTTAGCTAATTCTTTTGAAGTCATTTTACCAATAGAAGCAATGTTTAAATCAGTTAAAGATCTTGTATCTTGGCCAAGTTCTTTCAGTCGTTTAAAAAAATAATAGACAGTATGTTTACTTGTAAATATTATCCAATCATGATTTTTAATTTCCCTAAGAGTTTGATCCACTAAAGTATAAGAAGTTAATGGAAGAATCTCAATCAAAGGTTGATGCACTATATAGCCTAAAGAGCTAAAGTTCGTAGGATCTATTCCTGTATAAAGAATTTTTTTCTTTTGAGAAAACCAAGTTAAATCATTATTAGTGTGCACAGTCTTTCCAATAATAATCACTGAGGGAGATACTACTTTTTCTTTGCTTTTGAGTAAGAGAGTCAGTGTAGAAGTTTTAATTTTTTGGTTATATTTAGATACATCAGTTATGATAGATACGGCTGTATGGGGATTCCAACCCTTTAAAAGCATTTTTTCTATAATTATTTTAATATTAGCTGCGCCCATATAATAAACAAGAACATCTGCATCTGGAATCGTTATTTTTTCAATAGGATGTCCTGTACAAAAGGCAACGGAGCCTGCAACATTTCGCTGTGTTAAAGGCGTTTCTGTATAAGCAGCAGCACATGCAGCACTTGTTATTCCAGGAATTATTTCAACATTTATTAAGCGCTTTTTTAAATAAGTTAATTCTTCGCCACCCCTACCAAAAATAAAGGGGTCCCCCCCTTTGACTCTGGCAACATTTTTCCCCTCCCTGGCTAAGCGATACATAAGGTTATTAATTGAGTCCTGATCCATGACATGGTTATTTCTTTTTTTCCCCACATATATTTTTTCTACTTTATATTTATGCAAACTATTCAATGAAACTAAGTTATCATATAAAATCACATCAATACTTTCTAAAATCTTATCGGCTTTGATCGTTAAAAGATCAGGTTCTCCAGGACCAAATCCAACCAAATAAACTGTTCCATATTTTTCTCTAATATCGATAGCTTTAAAAATATCCGTTAAGTTTTTTTCTCCATATTTCGCAACTATTGCCAATTGTCCTTGTAAATGGTGTGTTGTAAACTTTAAAATTTCGGATATTTTAGATGACAAGTTTAATCTTTTAAGAGCACATGTTGCAATGATTACGGCATCAAGTTGATTCTTCTCAAGCAGGGTTATTCGTTCTTCTATCGTCCCTCGAATACTAACTATTTTAATATCAGGCCTAACGGCTAAAAGCTGTTTTTTTCTGATAGTTGAGCTTGTTCCAACTAAGACATTCTTTGGTAAATCATGTAATTTAAAATTATTTTTGCTAACTAAGGAGTCTGTATCATCAAAATTATTCGTTAAAGCAATAACTTCAAGTCCTAGAGGTAAGGGATAAGATAAATCTTTGGCAGAATGAATAGCAATATCAGCCTCATCATTTAAAAGTGCATCATCTAGTTCTTTGGTAAAAATATTTTCTTGCTTATTGATAAGCAATGAGATATTTTTATTTTTATCCCCAAAACTATCCAAAGCTATAATTTCATACTGGAGTTTAGGGAAACTATTGGTAACTTCTTTGACCTGATTAAGTGCTAATTTGCTTTTTCTTGTTAAAATTTTAATTTTCATATTATGCTTCATGAAGACACCTATTAGAAAAATTTTTAACTTCTTGAGCTATAATTTTTTCTGCTCGAATAATTTCTTGTTTTCGCTTATCAAGATTTTGATTTACCATGTCCTCTATTTGTTCAATATTAAGTAAAGTAACTTTGTTCATCAAGACAATCTGAGGATCAATGTCTCGTGGGACTGCAAGATCAAAAATATCCATTATTTTATTGTTAGGAAAGTCTGTTGATTTTAGTATTAAATGTGGGGCAGAGGTCGCAGAAATTAAAACATCTGTTTTAGGCAAAATAGCTTTTAAACTATCAAGCTTAAAAACTTCACACTGATATTTTTCAGCTAAGGTCTTTGCTTTTTCATAGGTTCTATTGCCGATAAAGATAGTTTTCGCTCCTTTTTTTACCAAGTATTTTATTAAATTATGGTTGATGTTATTGACGCCAATAATAGTAATTACTGATTGAGAAAAATTTAGATCTTTATTTGATAAAATTCTTATTACAGCACTTGCATGAGAGATGGCTCCTTTAGAGATACTCGTTTGTGTTCTAACTTTTTTTCCCACATTTAAAGCAGTTTGGAATAATAAATGAAGGCTTTTGGAAAGATTATTTTTTTCAGTAGCAATAAGATAGGCTTCTTTTACCTGTTTTTGAATAGCATTTTCACCAATCAATTTAGATTCCAATCCCGAAACAACTCTAAATAAATGGCTTGATATTTCTGGGGAAATAGCTCCACTCCCATAATAAACTTCAATTCTATTACATGTTTCCAACAAAACAGAGTTTTCTATTCCAATATTCTCAAAGTGCTCAAGATATTTTTCGCGTTCAGCCAAAGAATATTCATGATGATCTATTTTCTGTAATGTTAGCATAGTTAAGAAATTCCTTTATTGTATTGCGAAGATTAATGGCTCCTTTTGTATCTTTACCACCGGAACTAACTGCGATCACAAAATCATTACTTTGGTGGATTGCAGGTGAAATAAAGTCACATAATTGGGGATTATCAACCACATTAACTAAAGTATTTATCCTTTCAGCATCTTGTTTAATTTTTTTATTTAACTCTTTATTGTTTGTACACGCATAAACCAAATAAAAGTTTTCTATATCTGTTTTATCATATATTTTTTCAAAACAGAGAACTTTTTTACTTTTAATTTTTTCTAGAATATGAGTGGCAATAACAGTAATATTCCCTGTGAACTTTAAGAGTGATTCAATTTTTTGTAAAGCAATATTGCCACCACCAATTATCAATATTTTTTTATCCGTAATATCTAAAAAAATCGGCAAATACATTTTATCTCCTGCTATAAATAGTACTCAATAAAAATATCCTTATCTTGTAATAATTTATAAATTTTATTGACAGCGTCTTTAATAACTTCATTGTGAGAAATATTAAGATCAACTTTAAATTGTGTAAAATTATTTTTCCCAATATTAATTACTAAGATTTCATATGGTTTATTTAAAATTTTTAGTTTTTCAATATCATAATCATCCACATCAAACAAAGTCGTAATAAATATTTGACCTGAGTCTGTTAATATTCTGGATAATTCTCCTAAGCGCCTTAAATATTCATCTGTATTATCTTTATCATAAAGCATATCTGAGTCAAGACCAGTCTTAATATTAGAAATCCCCAAGTAGTATGCTTTATAATTATTTTCAAATAACTTTCGTTCTAAATTTTTGGCAATTGATTTTTGGAGGTTTGCTTGATCACTTCCTGTAAAAATAATAAATTTCCCTTTATGTTTATATAAATTGCTTCTTTCTGAGGTTGAAACAGCACCTTTATCCCAAGTAATATCGCGTTCTTGTACATGTTTTTCTAAGCTCGTCGTTTGATTATTTAGGTTTGCAAGGATAGTCCCACCACCTGCTATTTCGTAGTTATCAACGATAACAAATCGGCTTGTATCTTCTATCTCGTTCGTTAAATCAAAAGCGATAGGTTTAGCGGTTTCTAGAACACAGACGGCAACGTCATGCCATGCTATTTCATTTTTATTTTCGACAGTTGTCAAAGCAGAGGCATCTAAAACTCTTATAACCTCCAGTAATTTAACAGAAACCCTAGCGGTATTTAATTTTAACTTATAAGTTTTACCAATAACCATTGGAGATTTACCCAGCCAGAACATATTGACTCTAAAAGAAGAGCTGACATAGGGTTGGTTATCTCCCTCTTTAGCAATAAGCTCTCCTGGTTTTATATATATCTGTTCATTTAAGGTTATACCAATAGATTCTCCTACCTTAGCATTTATCCGCTCAGGAGTATTAAATTCCTCGATTGAGCTCACTGTTGACTTTTTTAATGAAGGGTAAAATATTAAAGTATCATTTTTTTTAATTTCCCCCGTCTTAATCGTTCCTGCAATTAACCGTCTATCATCACCCTCTTCAGTAAACTTATAAATATCCTGAATGGGAAATCTAAGTGGCAAATTTTCTTTTATGGATTCTTTTTTAAACGCATCCATTTGCTCAAGCACCGTTGGTCCACTATACCAACTAGTTTGCGGGGAAGCTTCACAAATATTATCACCATTGAAAGCACTAATAGGAATAAAACAAATTGGCTCGACTTTAAGTTCTTTTAAGAATGCTCGATACTCCTGCTCAATTTCTGTATAAACAGATTGAGCATAATTTACAAGGTCAATTTTATTAACTAAGACGACCATTTGCTTTACGCCAAGCATAGAAATCATATATCCATGTCTTTTAGAGTTTTCTTGGATTCCTTCTTTAGCATCAATAACTAAAAGAGCCGCCTCTGCGCGTGCAGCTCCTGTTACCATATTTTTTAAAAACTCAATATGCCCAGGTGCATCTAAAATAATATAATCTCTTTTTTTCGTTTTAAAAAAACATCTAGCAGCATCAATAGTAATCCCTTGTGACTGTTCATCTTTTAAAGCATCTAGCAAAAATGCATATTCAAATGGCTTAGCATTTTTACTACACATATCTTTGACCTGCTGTAGTTTTCCTTCTGGTAAAGAATTAGTATCTGCTAAAAGTCTACCAATAACTGTGCTTTTCCCATGGTCAACATGACCTGTAATAACTATATTCATTTTTTCTTTATTCATCACATATACCCATCCCTACGAAGTGTTTCTAATCCACCGCCATCTTCTTTATCTTGTGCCCTTCCTGAGCGTTCGGCGATATTTGCAAATTTACCACTTTTTAATTCTTCTATTATTTCTTTAACATTCTTTGCTTTTGAGTCGACAGAGTTAGTACAAGGAAAACAACCCAAAGATCGATATCTTTTCCCCTCCCCTCGATCAAAATATAAAGAAGTAATAGGAATATTTTCTCTATCTATATATTCCCAAATATTTAATTCAGTCCAATCAAGTAGTGGATGAATTCTTACATGTGTTCCTGGAGAAAAATCGGTTTTAAATTGATCCCAAAATTCTGGTGGTTGATCAGCAACATCCCATTCGTTTGAGTTATCTCTTGCAGAGAAGTATCGTTCTTTAGATCTACTCCCCTCTTCATCTGCTCTTACCCCAACAATAACACCCGTATAACTTTCTTTATTCTGATCAACTTCATAAAGACCTGTTTCATGGTTTAATTTATGTCTTGCCCATTCTCCAGATAAAGTATGTTTTAAGGCTTCACTTTTTAAGGACTTACAACAGGAAATTCTATCAATATTTCCCTCTGGGAAAGTTTGTTTACTTTTTAAAGCTTCTATATTTTCGCCATAAATCATATTAAGTTTTAATTCTCTCGCTAATTTATCTCTATATTCAATCATTTCAGGTATTTTATAATGCGTATCAATATGAACAAGAGGTAATGGCACATGCCCGAAAAAAGCTTTTCTAGCAAGCCAAAGTAAAACTGTACTATCCTTCCCAATTGACCAAAGCATACAAAGATTTTTAAAATCTTTGTATGCTTCCCTGAGAATATACAGACTGTGTGCTTCTAATTGTTTTAATGTATCCATTTATTTTATCTCCTATGCAAGCCGCATTCTTTTTGTTCTGGGGCTTCCCACCACCATCGTCCTGCTCTAACATCTTCGCCAAGCTGGATTGCTCGTGTACATGGATCACAACCAATACTTTTATAATTGCTATCATAAAGCTTATTATAGGGAATATTATGTTCTTTTAGATAATCCCAAACATTTTGCTCATTCCAGTTTGCTAGAGGGTTCATTTTAAATAACCCATTATTTTCATCCCACTCTAAAATATTTACATCCGTTCGTGTGCTGGACTGTTCTTTTCTTAAACCACAAACCCAACATTTTAGAGATGATAGCTTCTTTTGAAGGGGAAGAACTTTTCTTATATTACAACACATTTTTCTATTTTTAATACTTTGATAAAATAAATTTGGTCCAAACTTTGACTCCATATCCTCAATAGCTAAAGACTCAGGAAATAGAAATTCGTAGTTAAAACTATATTTCTTCATCGTCAGGTCCATTGTATTATATGTTTCCTGTGGAAGTCTTCCTGTATCAAGGGTAAAAATCTTAGCTTTGGGATCTATCGTCAAAAGCATGCGAGTTAATACCTGGTCTTCAATACTAAAACTTGAGGCCAAAGCGAAATACTCAATTCCAAAAATATTAACTGCAAATTTCAAGCAATCTTCAACACTTGCATCATTAAGTTCTGCTAAGTATTGCTTTATCTTTTCTTTTTTAATCAATATTATTCTCCTGTATAACTAAGCGGATAAAAATCTTAAATAACTGCCTAAGCATTAGGCAGAAACTTATATCCTTATTTTATAAAACTTTGTCGATAATTCCTCCTCCTAAAAGTTTTTCATTTTCATAAAAAACAATAGATTGCCCAGGAGTAATTGCTAGCTGAGGTGAAAAAAAAGTAACGGTAACTTTATTTTCATCTATAGAGGATAACTCTACTGCACATTTCTGATGCTTATATCTTATTTTAGCACTAATATTTGTTGATGGAATATTGGTATTTATCCAGTTAATATTTCCTGCTATTAATTTTTGGTTATATAGTTTTTTTTCTGAACCAAGAATTATATTACAAGTATCAGGATCTATTTTTAAAACATACAAAGGAGATGAATGGGAAATATTCAACCCTTTTCTTTGTCCTATTGTATAGTATTGGATCCCTTTATGTTTTCCTAAAATTTCACCATTTTCATTAATAATATTCCCTTGTTGAGATATTCCTTTCAACAGGCTTTCTTTTCCTAATGTCGCAAAATCTTGGCTTTCTTTTTTCTCTTCAAGCTTTAATCCTAATTTTTTTGAAATATTTTTCACTTCATCTTTTTTTAATTCGCCTAAAGGAAATTTTAAAAAAGGAAGTATATTCTGAGTTAATCTATATAAAAAATATGACTGATCTTTAGTCTTGTCAATGGCTTCTTTAAAGACATATTCTTTAATTTGATCATCGTAATTTAGTCTTATATAATGCCCCGTTGCAAAATAATCAAACTGAAATAGTTCTTTTGCTTTTTCAAAAAGCAAGCCAAACTTTAGCTCATGATTACATTTAACACAGGGGTTAGGCGTTCTTCCAAGCTGATATTCTTGTTTAAAATAATTAATAATATGCTTTTGATATTCTTGTTTCAAGTCAATAATTTCTAAAGGGATCTCTAATTTGTCTGCAACTTTTTTTGCTGTTTCAATATCTTCTATTTCGTCAGGACCATAACATCCACTTTTTTTAACTTGTAAGTTATCTACTTCACCATCCCAAATTTCCATAGTGACACCAATAACATCATAACCTTGTTCTTTTAATAATAATGCCGCAACGGAAGAATCTACTCCGCCACTCATTCCTATAGCTACTTTTTTATTCATTATACTATACAAATATCCTTTTAAATATGATATTCTGGAGTTTTTTTATTCTCTCTCCCAAAATCGATTTTATTCCAAATTCGTTCATGAAAATAATATAAAATCATTTTAGTAACAATTTCAATGCCACCAATAGAGAGAGCTAACTTAAAAGTTCCAGTGATAAGCCATGCGACTAAAATAGTATCAATAGTTCCTGTTATTCTCCAAGATAAAGTTTTAAAAATGGTTCTATGATGCTTATCTGTCATTCGCTGGCTTCTTTTTTAATTTTCTAATATTTATTCCTAGGCTCCTCATCATCTCTACTCCTTCTTCATTTAGTTATCAATAACTCTGTCACATTACCGTTAATTATTCTAAATGCTTTCAGACTATTTTCCAGTAAAGAAGCAATAATATATACACTATCCGGGTCATAAGCTAAGCTGATATCTTCCTTCGATGGCCTTGCAGGGCTCGCAGGATGACTATGATAATTACCAATGATTCGTAATCCTTTATTCTGAACTTTTCTTAAAACATCAAATTGTTCCTGAGGATCAAAACTATAATGGTCTTCTCTATTATCTATATTGGTCATATAGTATATTTCTTCTACTTGGAAACCTTCATTATCGGCTAAAATTTTTCCAGAAATATAACCACAAGCTTCAATAGGAGCTTCTTTTTTCGCATGAGCAAAAATTTTATTTATAATATCTTCTTTAATAGAAATTTTCATTTAAATAAATTCCCCCTCCTAATTTTTTTTTCTTAAATCACAAACAGGTTGTTCATAATCTTTGAGTTCTTTGATTGTTGGTTCTCTTCCACAAACAGGGCAATTTGTATTATGGCTAAGATCAACTTTTCTAAAGTCCATTTTAAAGGCATCAAAAACGAGTAATTTATTTGTAAGCAACTCTCCTTTACCAAGGAGATACTTTAATGCTTCAGCCGCTTGGATTGTTCCCAGCATCCCCGCAATCGCTCCTAAAACACCTGCCTGAGAACAAGAAGGGACTGCATTTTTAGGGGGTGGAGAATTAAAAACACATCTATAACAGGCATTGCCTGGAGTGTAGGTCATTGTTTGTCCATCAAACCTCAATATGCCCCCATGGGAAAATGGTTTTTTAGCCATTACACAGGCATCATTTATTAAAAACTTTGCAGGAAAATTATCTGTGCCATCAATTATAAAATCATAATCATTAATTATTTCTAAGATATTAGCCGCTGTAACCCTTTTTTTATAGGTAACAACTTTTACATCTGGATTTATTTGTGCTATTTTTTCTTTAGCGGATAAAACCTTTTCTTTGTTTACATCAGCAGTAAAGTGAATAACCTGTCTTTGTAGGTTGGAAAAATCAACAACATCTCCATCAACAATCCCAAGTGTTCCCACACCTGCTGCTGCTAAATAAAGAGCAATAGGTGCACCTAAGCCTCCTGCACCTATGATTAAAACTTTTCCCTTTAATATTTTTTCCTGACCGCTTACACCAACATCTTTAAGTAGTATATGACGACTATATCGTTCTATTTGTTCCTCTGTTAAACTCATTTAACTGCCTCCAATGCATTGCTTATATCCTTTAATAGGTCTTCGATACCTTCAATCCCCACAGCAAGCCTAATCATTGTTTCTCTCACATTCATTTCTTTTTTTAATTCTTCTGTATACTCACAAAAAATAGTTGAAGCAGGATGTAAAACTAATGTTTTATTATCATTTAAATTTGTTGTTCTTCTAATAATTTTTAAATTGTCCATAAACTTGAAACAACTATCCTTTGATTCTAGGTCAAATGTCAAAAGTGCTCCAGCTTTATGCCCAAACTGTTTTTTTGCTATCTTAAAATATTTTGAGCTTTCAAGTCCAGGATAGTTAATATTTTGAACTTTATGATGTTTTTCCAAATATTCCGCAACTTTTAATGTATTGGCACATGATCTATCTGCGCGTAATGCGAGTGTTTCAAGCCCTAAGCTTTGCAAGTATGCATTATGTGGGGAAAGGCTTGCGCCTAGATTTCTGTATACTTCTCTTTTTAGCTTAGTTACGAGTGTGAATGGTCCATATTTTCGAGCATCCGCAGCTAGATTATCATTTTTATTCCAGTTATATGTGCCATTATCAATTATCAAACCGCCGACTGATGTTGCCCCGCCTGAGATATATTTAGTGCTGGATAAAACTTCAACATCCACTCCATATTTTTTAGAATTGAACAAATATGGAGGTGTAATAGTTGTATCTGCGATAAGTAAAATATTATTATCTTTAGCAACTTTTGAGATCGCTTCAATATCAGAGACTTCAAGTTGAGGGTTAGTAATTGTTTCAAGAAATACGGCTTTAGTTTTGCTATCAATTAGCTTTTCTATTTCTAAAGTATTCGTCAAATCAGTATATTTAACCTCTAAACCAAAAGGTTTTAAAGTTTTTTCAAGTAAAGAATAAGTATTCCCAAATAAATGCTTTGTTGTAATAATATTATCGCCTGCTTGAGTAACCGTCATAAGCAGGTTCGTAATAGCCGCCATCCCAGAAGAAACAGCGACAACTCCTTGGGAACTGGTCGCTGCTTTTATTTGTTGTTCGAAATATTCAATAGTAGGATTCGTGATACGAGAGTAGGTATGTGCTAATTTTTTACCTTCAAAAGCTAAGGCAAGGTCTTCAGACGAATCAAACTCAAATGCGACACTATCATAAACAGGCATATGTAAACTGCCATGGGGATCTTTTCTAATAAATTTGGTATTTAAAATTTTTGTAATAAAATTCATCTTAATATTCCTAAATTATAAATTTTCTCCACCACCCATAAAGTATAAAAAATCAACGGCATCATTATCGTTTACCTCTACAGTAGTAAATTTTTCTTTATCAACAAACTGACCATTGAGCTGGACAGAAACCATTTCAGGCATTTCTACATTATTTTCTATTAGCAACTCAGAAATCGTTAATGTATTTTTAGCAATATCAGTTACTTTCCCATTTATTTTTACTTGCATGATTACTCCTTATGTAAATAAAGTATTTATACTTAAATATCTCTCCCCTCCATCGGGAAAGACTACAACAATCATTTTACCTTGATTTTCTTTTCGCTCGGCTATTGTTAACGCTGCCGACATTAATGCTCCAGAAGAAATACCGACAAGTAAACCTTCTTCTTTTGCCAACCGTTTAGTTATATTAAAGGCATCTTCATTGGATACTTTAACTATTTCATCGATAACTTCTCTATTTAAAACCTCTGGAACAAATCCCGCTCCTATGCCTTGAATCATATGTGGGCCAGGATTTTCACCGGATAGAACTGCGGAGGTTTCAGGTTCTACTGCAACAGTAATTAGCGTTGGTTTATATTTTTTAAGCACTTCACTAACACCTGTAATCGTGCCACCTGTACCTACTCCTGCAACAAATATATCTATTTCACCATCTGTATCTTGCCAAATTTCTTCTGCAGTAGTTTTTCTATGCACGGCAGGATTAGCAGGATTGTTAAATTGTTGAGGCAAATAAACCTCATCATAACTTTTAGCTAATTCTTCCGCTTTTTCAATCGCACCCTTCATGCCATAAATTCCTAGAGTTAAAACGACTTCAGCACCAAACATTTTTAACAAGCTTCTACGCTCCATGCTCATGGTATCAGGCATTGTTAGAATCAGTTTATAGCCTTTAACAGCAGAGATGTATGCCAACCCAATCCCCGTATTGCCGCTTGTAGGTTCAATAATAACGGTATTTTGTTTTAGGAGTCCTTTATTTTCTGCATCTTCTATCATTGCTAAAGAAATTCTATCTTTCACACTGGATAAAGGATTAAAACATTCTAATTTTGCTACAATTTCTGCATTATTTTTGCTTGAAAGTTTATTGATTTTAACTAAAGGAGTACTCCCTATTAGTTCCGTAATATTTTCTGCTATTTTCATAAAAAACCCTCTTAGATTTAAATATTATAGATAAGACTATACGCATTTTTTAGTTTATAATTTTTAACCAAATCATACAAGGTAATGCTCATTAATTTATTTTTTAAAATGTCATTAAGTTCTAAAAAAACATCTTGGACGGCTAATTCACTAGATTTATCTATCCTAGAAATATTCAAAGATTCTTGATCAGGTAAGGCAATACTTTCTTCAAAAACATTAAAAACATCATATAAAGTAATCTTATCTGCAGGTTTTATCAAAATATACCCGCCTTGTGATCCTCTAAATGATCTAACCAAGCCAGCATTTTTTAAAAGGATAACAATTTGGCTCAAATATTTTTCAGATATTCCTTCTATCTCCGCAATTGTATGTAAAAAAATAGGACCTTGTTCAAATGAAAGAGCAAGCTGAACCATTAGCCTTGTCCCATAAAGTAACCTTGTTGATACTTTCATTTTATATCCTATATACTCCCTTTTCTATCGATTTGCTAGTATTCTTATATTCTTTGCTCTTATTGTCAAGTTTTTTAGGATTTTTATTTTGAATTGGCTATTGTTATTTGATATTTTTTAAAAAAAAATTACCATTTATGCATATTATTGCTTAATTTTTTTCTATAAAAAATGCACTCTAAAATAAATTAGAGTGCATAATCACAAAAAAATAATTCAACTCTAGAAATAAAATTAATACTTAGGTTTATTAAGTCGACCTAAAATATAATCATATTCTTTTTCTGTTATTAATAGATCAATTTTTACATCCAAGTATTGTTTTTTAGCACTATTATAGGCAAGTTGGACGCTTAATAAGTCTTCTTTTTTTGCTTCTTTAAAACGATATTTATTTTGGATTTCCATAAGATTTTTTTCTAATATTTCAAGGTTTTCAGAGTTTCCTTTATAAACTTCATAGAGATTTTCTAAATAATGAAACATTTTGCTAATCTTAATATCTTTTTCTAAACTAATAAAATTTTGATCGATAATATCTATTTTAGTATTTATTTCTTTTATTTTATTCTTTCTAAAAAAACCAGTAAAAAACTGTAAATTTGCCTGTATACCTACAGTCCAATACTCATCTTTTACTGTATTACTAAATTCATTTTCATTTAAATAGCCATAGCTTGCATTTGCTGTAATCTCTGGCATAAATGTTTGAGTTTTTAATGCTTTTATTTCTTTTTCAAGTGCTTCTCGTTGCCAGTTTAAGCTTTCCATATTATAACGGCTTAAACTCGCTTCTTCCAGTAAATTTTCAAACATTTTAAGATTTTTATGCTCAGCTTTTATTTTAAAAATTTCTTCAAAGCTTGATATTTCATACTTCAAACTTCCAGGAATTCCTAAAAGCGAGGCAAAATCCATTTTTAATTTAAAATAACTTTTTCGAGCTTTATAAAGCTCTTGTTTTTTATCTTGTAAATTGATTTGCGAGTTTAGAAAGCTTTGTTTATCTATATACTGCAAATCTACTTTTAATTTTAAATCCTTTAAATATTGGTCTAAAATCTCTATTTCTTCTTCTAGAATATTTTTCAGTTGTTCTTCTAAAAGTAAGTGATAGTAAATAGAGATAATCTCAAACTCCAAGTCTGCAACCGTTTGATTATAATCTGCATACGCTGCTTCATAATTTTTCATCATCGCTGAATGCTTAGAGATAAAAGCTAAATCTATCAGCTTATACTCTCCAACTAATTTAAGGTCATAGCGTTCAGTCTCTAATTTAATTAGTTTTGAAAGATAGGTGTCATTAGCTTGTTGCTCCCAACTTGAATCAAAAGCATGACTTTGTGTTTTCGCTGCGACAATACTCATTGTAGGCAACAACCCGGTTCTATATTGATTAATCTCATGCTTGAGACTCGCAAGTTGATATTCCTCAATTTTCAATTTATCTGAATTGTTTTTTGCAGATTTAATAGCCTCCTCTAAAGTCAACATCACTGCAAATGAATTTACCATTAATAAACTTGAAATACTCAACAACATCAAAATTTTTCGCATAAATACTTTTCTCCTTTTATAATATTCGTATTAATCTTCTTTAAATGATCGTCTAAATGTTTGTTTTATTGGATCTAACAAGTAAGCAATAAAGGTTCTTTTTCCTGTTACGATCAAAACTTCAGCCGGCATGCCGGGATAAAGTTGTAATTCTTTATTTTTAAAAACATATTTATTATTTTTATCTAAATAATCGACTTTAACTCTCACGACATAATAGGCCAACCTATCAACAGGATCAATCAGCTTATATGCTGCAACATGGATGACCTCTCCTGTTAGCAGTGGTGTATGCCTCGTTTTAAAAGCAGAGAGCCGTACCTGTGTTTTTAATCCGAGGTGAACAACATCTATATCCTGTGGTTTGAGCCTAGTTTCAACAATCAACTTTTCATTCTGAGGCACAACTGTCATAATATCGGTATGAGGAGGAATAGTTCCTCCTATCGCAAAGAATTTTAAGTCTGTCACAATCCCAGCATATTCTGCTTTAATAACCTGCCGATCTAAGTTATCTTCTGCTGCTATAATTCTTGAACGCAAATCGTTAATTTGAACCTCTGTTTCTGAAAGCTCTAGAGCAATTTCTTTTTGAGTTTCTGTTTGAAAGTCTAAAATTTCCAGTTCAACTTGGCTAATCTCTTGTTTTGTCTCTGAAATTTTAGAGATAAAACTACCGATATATTCCTTTGTTTCAGCGATTTGTCTGCTTAAGCTTAGCAGTCTAGACTGAACCTCTTGACCATTATGCACCATAATATCTACTATTTTTTTTTCTTTTTCTAAAAGTATAAGCTGATCTTTGGCTGCTTTTTTTTGTGCTTCGAGTCCGATTATCTGCTCATGAAACTGGCTAATTCTTTGATTTAAAATATTAATCCGATGAGTTCTAGATGCTAAGTTTGAGTTAAATAAATTAGTTTGAGTCGTTATAATTTTTTTACTTTCAAGATCATTTTTATTTTTAAAAATTTCAGTACCAAATTTCAAACTATTCAGCCCATTCTGCTCTGCTAAAAGCCTTGTTTCTGTAGCAATTTCCGCTCTTAATTGGTTCGCTAAAAGCTCTAAATTTGCATTAGATGAAATTTCATCCAAAATAATTAATTTTTGACCTTTATCAACAAAGTCGCCTTCTTTAATCAGAATATCTTTAATAATACCGCCTTCTAAATGCTGGATAATCTTAGTATTGCTAGTTAAAACAATTGTCCCTTCTGTGACGGCTACACTATTTATTGGTGCGAGCAGCCCCCATAATAAAAAAACAGCCAAAAAAGAGAAAGTAATTACAAGTCCAGAAAATATTGGGCGTGTAGATAATACTGGAAAATGTTCTATAAATTTTGTAATTAAATTAGAAGATGTATCTCTAAACTTCAAAAATAATCGTTTAATTTTCACCAAACATTTTAAAAATTTATATTTTATAACCTTTTTAATGCTACTCATCATCAATTTGTGTTACCTCTAAGCTGCTCTATAACCTTTTCTTTATCATCGAAAATTTTAATTAACCCATCTTCCATCACCATGATTTTATCAACACTGCCTAAAACGGAAGTTCTATGTGCAATAATAATCATAGTAATCTGCTTTTGTTTTGCAAATGCTATTGCGCCTGCAAAAGCTTGCTCACCTTTAATATCAAGGTGTGAATTTGGCTCATCTAAAATTATTAGTTTAGGCTCATTATAAAAAGCGCGTGCTAAACCAATTCTTTGTGCCTGACCTGCTGATAAATGCGAAGCACCTGCTCCGACCTCTGTTTCATAGCCCTTTTCTAAGTGCAAGATAAGTTCATTCGCCGAAACTATCTGCGCTGCTTTTAAAACTTTGTCATTATCCGGCTCCTCATCCATTCTGGCAATATTAGTTTTAATATTACCGCTAAAAAGCTCAATATCCTGAGGCATATAGCCAATAAACTTGCCTAGATGTTCTTTTTCCCAGCGATAAACTTCTGCATTATCCAGCCTAACAGTTCCTGAGTTTGGTTTATAAATACCGACCAAAAGCTTAGCTAAAGTAGTTTTGCCAGCACCAGAGGGACCAATTATGCCGATAATTTCGCCTTGTTTAACTTCAAAACTTAAACCTTTTAAAATAGGTTTAAGTGATTTTGATGGCGCAAAAACTAATTTATCTACAGTGATATTTCCTTGTGACTCAGGGAGTAAAGTATTCTCTAAGATATCCGTATTTTCTGTAATTTTCAAAAATTTATCGACTCTATCGTATGATTTTTTTGTATTAACATAGCTTTTCCAAATATTAACAGCCGCATCAAACGGTGCTAAGGCTTTGCCTGCTAAAATAGAAGTAGCAATAATGCCACCAGCCGTCATCTGCCGATTTATCACAAGGTAAGCACCAATGCCCATCATGAAAACCTGAATCAACATTCTAATAGATTTAGTAAGTGAGGAAATCACTGTTGTTTTTTCATTAACTTTTTGTTGCAAATCATTTGCAGGATTTGCAATATTTTGCCAATGCTTAATTAAATTACTTTTCATACCCATTACTTCAATAACTTCGGCATTTCTTGATGAAAATTCAATATAGCTTAAACTTTTAACATTAGCTTCATTCGCTTTTTTAAGCTCATGTTTAATTGCATAATCATTGAGATAGGCTAAAAATAGTAAAAGAATGGCTGCAATTAAAACGACAAAACCATTAATATAATGCACAAAGAATATGGCAATAATAAAAATTATTGCCCACGGTGCATCAAAAATAGTATGCATAATCTGTCCTGAGACAAAACTTTTAAGCGTACTAAAATCTCTGGAAAGCTGTGTTGGTGAAATATTTTTTTGTGAAGAATATGTCGAAATCGAATTTTTCAAGATTACAGTAGACAAATCATTATCTAAGTTTTTGCTAATCTGAAAAAATATAAAACTTCTAACTATATTTAAAAAACCTAAAGCTGCCAAACATGCACAAACAATAATTGTCAGCATTAAAAGTGTTTCTAAACTCCCACTCGAGATAACCCTATCCAAAACTTGTAAAGAATAAATTGCCATTGGCAGTGTTAACAGATTTATAATCAGGCTAAATCCTAAAGCATAGCGAAATATTTTTTTATACTTTAAAAAAGTTTCTTTTAAAAGACCTCTGCACAACTAAGGTAAGTTTTTTAATGTTAAAAAAAAATCTGTGATTTCCATAAAAAAGATACAAAAACAATATTGAATTTTATATAATATGCTCATCAAAAATAATTAATTATTCGAGGTAAAAAC
>JAAGZN010000748.1 GCA_024206165.1 Bacteroidota bacterium | reverse complement strand
GCGAAAATTCGCGAAAATGGCTAAATCGGATGGACTAAACGAAGTCGGAGACAAAAACTTGATATTTCAAAATGACCGTCTTGCTACCGCGACCCAGAAAATCAAAAAAAAATGCCGAAAAATCCACAAATCATATTTGTAAAAAATACAAATACACACTAATCCCTACCTTAAAAAAGCGATTTCCGTTAGTCCGTCCGTCCCACAGCGGTATCGGGAATTGTTTGCTCTGAGTCTGGCCAGATCTAGGTTTGGTTTGTGCCTAAGTGAGGCAGCTGCCGCCGGAGGGCGGGAGGAGTCCAGTCCAGTGCTGGGCATCTGACTCCTGGCAGCTTCTGTTCATCTCGTCCCATTTCTAGGTCCCAGGTCGCCTGTACTGGCAGCCCCAGGAGTCCAGTCTGCCCAGCACAGCCTCGTCAGGATTTCTCCCAAAACTTTGGAGGCTGTGACAAACGCTAGCTTTGAGTGACAAACGGTTTGACTATGCTTAAAAATCATATTTGACCCTAAGGAATTTTTCTATTACAAGACTTGCAAGACTTGCACTCACTTTTACATTTCGACCAATGCATTGCAATTCTCACAGTTAGCTGAAAAAGAGGCTGGAGTGAACAATTAAAACGACACTGGCGATACCGCTGTGGGCAGGTGG
>JAAGZN010000747.1 GCA_024206165.1 Bacteroidota bacterium | reverse complement strand
TGATAATTAATTAACTTATTATTCGATAGATGTGCTTTTCATATGTTTTCTGGTTTTATATGCTTATTGCTTCTTTTTTGATTTATACACAACTTAAATTGTGATTTTTAGTTGTGGTTTTGTTTTCTTACAAACACTATGTATGATAGAAAACTCAAAGCTATTTCATTATTGAAGCATTATCAAAGCAGTTCTTCTCTTTTATGTACAAATAATATATTAAATTTAATTTTAGGAAAGCTAGATAAAATTAAAATTAAAAAGAAAAAACAAACTTATAAAAGTTTAGGATATGGATTAAATGGTCCACAAATTCAAGCAGTTAAATCTGCAAAAGAAAATGAAATAACAATAATACAAGGTCCTCCAGGAACAGGTAAAACTAAATTAGCCGCTGCTATAGTAAATGAATTAAGGTTAAATAAATTTCTAAGAGGAAAAATATATTTAGGTGCTCCTTCTAATGCTGCCACAGATAAAATAACTAATACTTTATATAAATTCATATTAGAACATGGAAATAAACTTTTTGATATTGACAGCAATCCTTCAAAATTAATTACAAGAATATATTCTGGTGATAAAGAATTAGTTAATCTTGCTAAAACTTCTCTTGATAACTCTGAAATTTCTCTTAACAATAAAGTATTATTTCATGCTAATGAAAATAAAATGAATGAATTTCTAAAAATACATAAAGATTATGAATTAGGAAAACTAACATTGAAAGAAGAAAGAGAATATAAAAAAGAGTTAGATAAAATAAGAAAGACAGTTATAGATGATTCTAAAATAATAATTACAACATTCAGTACATCTCAAATGCCTATTTTAAAAGATATTAAGTTTAATTATTTAATTTTAGACGAAGTAACTCAATCAACTGAAGCTGAAATTATTTTGCCAATAATTAAAGGATGTGAAAAAATAGTTCTTATTGGCGATGTAAATCAATTAGGACCCGTTAAGCATTGCACAAGTATTTCAGATATTTATTATATGTCTTTTTTTGAAAGAATTTTGAATTTAACTAAAATAAAAAAAAGCAATATAAAACCAATTTATCTGAATACACAATATAGAATGTATGAAAAATTAATAGAATTTTCTAATCTCAATTTTTATAATGATAATTTAGAAACTGGAGCTATAAATATGCCAAATTTAGATTTAGATGATTTTTGGCCAAATATTGATAATCCTCAATTTTTTATTGATACAAAAGAAGAAAAAGAAAATCAGATTTCTACTTCTTTTGTGAATGCAACAGAAGCGAATATAATTATAAATATTTACTGTCTCAAATTTGGTTTAAAGCCTCCATCTTTCAGATGGAAAATGACTTCAGTCCTTTAAATTCCTTATTTTAAATGTAAAATGTTACATTTGTGACATGGAAAATTATAGCAAAGGAAGCCCTACTATTTATCA
>JAAGZN010000746.1 GCA_024206165.1 Bacteroidota bacterium | reverse complement strand
TATTTCTACTTTTGTTGGGCCGCCGTGTTTGAAGGCGTTTCTTATTAGGTTTGATAGTACGAAGGAGAATTGGGCTTTAGGTAATTGGATCAAAAAGTCGTTTCTTAGGTCTACTTCTACTTTTTCTAATTGGCCGGGATGGAAATGTAGGTCTGTTAGTGTGTTATGGACTGTTTCTTCTACTGAGTCTATTTCCATGTTTATGTTTGATTTTTTCATTTCTATGAATAGGTTTTCGAAGGCTGATAGGACTTTTACTGTGTCATAATTTAGGCCTAGGGAGGTATCTACGAAATTATACGCTGATTCAAATGAATTTTGATCTACTACTAATACTTTTTTACCATTCCTAGATTCTTTTTCGCTTGTTTTTTTTATTCTATCTAATGTTCTTTTTGCCATGTCTGAATATGATAATGCTGATAATGTATTTCTTATTTCATGGCATAATGAGAGTCCTAGGTTTATTCCTATGTTTACTGTTTTTCTATTAAAGATTCTTTTTTTGTAGGCGAATAATAAGCCTATTATTGTCGGAAAGACTAACGCATAGATTAAATAATAGTTTGTATCAAATCCTAAACCAAGTATATTTATTGGGCCTACAAAATATTTATAAAAAGCTAATCCTAATAGTATTCCTAAGGGTGCTAATATTAAAAATACTTCTCCGGCTACTAGGATTACTAGCATGAATATGGATATGGCTATTTGTATTAGCCATAAAAGTGATCCTTTTGATAGTAGGAACATTACTGTTGTTATGAATGGCAGGCAGTATGTTAGTGTTGCGTGCCAATATAGTGGGTAATATGGTTTTAGGAAATTTTTCCATTCATCTTTTACTATTAGTAGTCCTGCCATTATTCCTCCTATGAATCTTAGGTTTGTCATTAGGTTGTATCTTTCTGGGTCGTTGGAATCCCACATTACGTATGGTAATGTGAAGTTTACGCAGCAGTAGATTCCGAAAATTATGTTTTCTGATCCGTATTTCATTACTTGGAATCTGGAGTAGTTGTAGATGTCTTTAGGGCCAGGGATGTAGCTTAATAGTGCTTTTATTATTTTTATTGGTCGTGGGATCCAGAGGTTTGTTTTTGTTTTTGTTTTTTCTTTGCCTTCTTCATCTTCTGTTTCTTCGTCTCTTTGTATCCATGCTATTCCTTTGTTTTGGATTATGTGGGTTAGCATGTAGGCTATCGCGTTGGCTATAATACTTATAGGAATAGATAACATTTTCATTGAAGTGGGCAAATAAATTTTACTTAAAATGATACATATAAGACCTGTTATTATTCCAATAAATAATGATTTTTTATCAGCTTTTATTCCTAAAATTCCAATAAATAATGGAAATAATAATATAGGACCAGCTGCAATAGATTGTAAAATAGTCATATTTCTAAAATTAAATCCATTACTTATTTCAATAGCCAAAAATATTGCTATTGATGAAACAATTATTGTAGTTATTCTAGAAAATGTAAGTTCATTGAAAAATTTGTTTTTTTTCAAAAAAGGTTTCAAAATATCTCTTGTAAGTACCAATCCACCGGAATGCACATATGAATCGGCTGAAGACATTACTACTGCTAACAAACTTGAGATAGCTAAACCTTGTAAAATACCTCCTTGAAATTTATTAGTTATAAGATAAAAAAGCGGTTCCTGCGATTTCATATTTGGATATAAAATAATTAAACTTAGGCCTATCAATAATATTGTAATTCTAAATAATGGATCTATAATTGAAGCTACTAAAAATTTATTTTTAATTTGTTTTTTATCTTTACTCATAAACATCCTCTGCATAATAGCTGGATCTGATATCATTCTAGGAAAAATTCCAGTTGTTAAGAAAATGACTAAATAATAATAAAATTTTTTATTGTTAAATATTGATAATTTATCTGTTGGGATATTAGTAAATAATTCTTTATAACCCCCAATCTGTTTCACTAGTACAGTAGCAATAAATGGTATTACTATTATTAAAATTATAAAATGCAAAACATCAGTAAATGTTACAGCTTTGATTCCTCCCAAAGCTGAATATACTCCTAGAACTGTTCCTCCAATTACGATCCCATATATAATTTTTATACCTAATAATGCGTTAAATATTTTTCCAATCATATAAAATTGAACCGTTATAGCAAATAATGCATATAATAGGGTGCAAAATCCAACTAAAATTTTAGAATTTTTCCCATATAATTGCTTTGCTAAATCTCCTAATGTGATACAATCTTTGAATGAAGTAATCTTAGGTGCAATAAACATAGCAAGTATAAAATTCTGTATAGCTCGTCCAAAATAAGCTACAATCACAATAATTCCGATACTATAAATTTCTCGAACAGTACCAATTGTAGCACCACCACCTATATAGGTAGCCAACAAAGTAAGAGTTAAAGTTACTGTACTAAAATTTTTCCCTCCTAGAGCATAGTCTTTGATATCTTTAATATTTCTTCCAGCATAAAGACCTAGTATTAAAGTAGCTAACAAAAATCCTATGACAATGAACAGTGTTGTATTAGATATATTATATAGAAACATGATTTTGTATATATTAATTTAGAAAAATAATTCTTTTTTTATGATTTAGTTATACTTTATATTCACAAATTATAATTGTGTACAAATTTATATAATATTTTTCATATTTTCAAACTCTTAATACTGTCAAATGGTAATTTGCTAAGCTTATAATCGCGGGGATTATTGATTTGGTTATATTTTGGTTCTAATTTATATTTTAGTATTTATAGATATTGATTGTATATTTTATTTATATCTTTTTTAATTTTTATTTGAGTTTTGTATTTAATTAAATGATTTTGATTTAATTGATTTATTTCATGTTATTTTTTTTCTTTGTATCTATTAAATATCTACAATTTTAATATCTTTATATTATCATATAAATTTTTTTTAATTTTTTTTAAAATTTTTGAGGTCTTTTCTCTTTTTTTTAAAGTATTTTTTACTAACCAGAAAACCTTAAAACAAGAAAATCGAGAATTCATAAAACTCCACCATCTCAAAGATGGTGGAGTTGAATTTCTTCGACTGAAGTCGACTAAAGAAATTGATACGGGTTTTTTTTCTTTCCCATCTGAAGATGGGGGTCTTAACCAATTTAATGACAATAAAATATGGGTAACTATATGGTTGAAAACTACGACCAGTTAGGATATTTTATATAATTTATACTATGGAGGCGCTGCAAAAGTCTGGCCTACCTATAAAAAGTTATAAAAAAGGTTTCCTCTCATGAAGTATCTTTTTTAAAATCCATTTTTTAAATTAACGATTCCTGTTATTATTGCCATTTTTATTGCATAGCTCGG
>JAAGZN010000745.1 GCA_024206165.1 Bacteroidota bacterium | reverse complement strand
GCGAATGGTTTTTTCCCTTTTTTATTATTTTTGCGGAGCAAGGCCTTATTTGGTTTTAAAGGGAAAAAAGGGAATGAGCGTGAAGAAGGAACGTAATGAAGCGTTTAGCGAATGAAGTGACTGATGAACTCCTTATATTCCTGCTGCTTCTATGAAAACGGCTGTTCTAGCATTGAATTCAACTTTTTAATGTATTTACTGTTTGTTTTATTTTATCTATTAATGACAATTTTATTTTCTTTTGAATTAATTTTGACAACTTATAACAGGATTAAATATCTTTTCAAATATTAAAATATTTGATCTGCAGTCTGAAGACTACTGATAGCAGTGTAGCGAGTGAAGTGACTGATGAACTCCTTACCTACCCTGTTGCTATGGAAATTGGGGTTATAAGCTTGAATTCAACTCTTTTATATACTTGCTGTTTGTTTTCTTTTAACCTATAAATGATAATTTTATTTTCTTTTAAATTAAACTTTGTCAACCTATGCTAGGATTAAATAGCTTTACAAATATTAAAATATTTGATCCTACTCTAAATAAAACTCTTCGTCATTAATTTTAATTTTATTTGCTTTTATTAATAAATCAGCCTCCCAAAGCTCTAAAGAAAGATTATAATCTATATCGAAACTTTTACCTTCATTATAACTATCAGAAATATTTTTATGAGATTTAATTTTATTAGACGCATAAAAGAAAGTAGATAGCTCTGTATTTTCCCATTCATAATTTTTATCTCTTGATGCGTTATGATCATAAAATAAATAAAATGATATTTCACTAATTGTCACAAGAAAATCCTCTTTTTTACCTTCGTGAATTTTTCTAATATTAAAATTTAATTTATGCATAGGCGCATTAAAACTAAAATTTTTAATAATTCCTTCCCACAATAAATTAATTTTATCTTCAATTATATTCATTATTTACTCGATTTATTGATAATACTTTGGAGCCGCTGCAAAAGTCCTTATTGATATAAAAAATCCTTGATTTAAGCTTTAATTATTATATTGCATCAAAAATTAAATTAATCTGATATGAATCTATATAATAAATTAGTTAATCGTCCCTATATTTTCCTCAGAAT
>JAAGZN010000744.1 GCA_024206165.1 Bacteroidota bacterium | reverse complement strand
TCTCCAGGTGAAAAATCTCGAATGTTGAGTAAATGTGTTGGAGATATAGCTTTATTTTGGGCTGGTGAAGAATTTGTAAAACTTGGTGTAGATGCTAAAAAGATTTCTGAATTTAGAAAGTTATCTAAGTTAGCAGATAAAGCGGTTAAAACTGGTAAATATAGTGAGTGGGTTGCTGGCTTATCTAAAACAGAAAAGTTAATTTTAAATGATTCTTTTAAGAAGCCTATTGAGTGGTTGGTGAAGAGTGAGAGGAATAATTTAGTTTCTCAAATTAAGAAAAATGCTAAAAAGAATATAAAACCTAATTTAAATCCAATTAATACTGCTAAAAAAACTAGTACTGCGGCATATAAAAGCCTTAATGTTAAAGATACAAATCATTTTTTTACTAATATTGTTGATAATTATGCATCATATGCTTCTGAATATAAAATCAAAGGCGGAGATGGAATAATTAGAACATTGTATCAAATAGAAGGATCTTTAAGAAATAAAAGTGGTATTTTTGAATGGATAGTTCATGATGGAAAAATGTCTCATAGAAGATTTATTCCTAAAGGCAAGATTACAGGTAAACCTAATCAAATAATAAAGAAATAATGTTAATACAAGATTTAAATTTACCATTAACATGGTCTGTTTTGTATTTTGGATTTAAAAATAATTATATTTCACCAAAAGCTTTAATAAGAATTATTAATAAAAATCCTGATTCATTAAATTTAACTGAACAATTATTAATTGATTTCAATGTAAATGAAGAAGATAATTTTTTTTTGGAAAGGCAATTGAAGGAATTATCAAAAAATAATTTGAAGCAAGGAATACGAATTTGGCAGTTAGCTTTATTAATAGAAATTCAAAAAATGAATATTTCTAAAAAAGAAAAATTAGAAAAAATCGCAAATTTATGGGCAGATTTTGATTATCCTGATTCTTGGAGATCTTTTATTTATTATATGCCTGAATTAGGGAATCCATATAATAACTTTTTACAATTTATACAAAAAGAAAAAAATGTTTTATAAATTATTGATTAAAGCCCCCCAACCCTAACTGGTCGTAGTTTTCAACTGCGACCAAAAAAACAAGGTATTAATGTGTTCTTTTTCATATATTAATCGATTCATCTATCATTATTTTTCTCCTACCGATAAAACAAACAGTAAATACATTAAAAAGGCCATTGCAAGCTTAGAACATCAATTTCCATACAAACAGCAGGAATATAAGGAGTTCATCAGTCGCTACACTCGCTAACGCTTGCTGCGCTCCTTCTTCACGCTCATTCCCTTTTTTCCCTTTAAATCCCAATATGGCCTTGCTTCGCAAAATTAATAAAAAAGGAAAAAAACCATTCGC
>JAAGZN010000743.1 GCA_024206165.1 Bacteroidota bacterium | reverse complement strand
ATTTTTACTATTAGACATCATCTCAAAATATTGACGATAATTATAAAAAATAATTATTGAGGCTAATATTAAAAACAAACCAGAAATAATTATTGTGAAAATAAAAGGTAAGGATATTAATAAAAGTACTAAGGATAGAAAAGAGATTGGAACAAGATATAAAGTAACAAATTTAAAAATAGTATCCATCGATAAATTCTCAGATATAGACCTCTCCTGTACCCAGGAATATAGATACAAAAGTATCATCAAAACAGTAAAAAAAACAGCCACCCCGATAACGATAAAAAAGCCTATACCAAATACACTTCCAAATCCACTTCCCAAAAAAATTATTGCAAAATAGTAAGAAATATTTAAGAAAATAGGCATACTCTCTAAACCGTTGAGAAACAAAGCTAGTTTGGGAATCAAGGGATCCTCATATGTTACTCTAGAACCACTAAAAATATTACTATGCTTAATTAAAAATGACATCTTCTTTCGCTTATAATATTGTTTCTTTAGCTTATTATATTGTCTATGATAGCACAGAAAAAATAACAACCATATAACAGAAAATAGAAGGATTGAATATATATAAAATATAGGCAAAAGTAAAAAAATAATTTGTGTAAAGAAATAAACGACTCCAATAAGTGTCCCTATAGAAGATATACCTCTTATAACGTCCCTGCATATACTCATAAACATATGTAACCGTATTGCTTCTGCTCTTTTTTGTATAATTTCTTTCTGCTCTTGAGTCGGAGTATTTGCATTAGATACCAGATCATTATGCTGGCTAAGACTAATCCTTTGCGTCGAATCCTTAGGATGAGGAAGAAACTGCTTATTTAGTTCAGGATTGCT
>JAAGZN010000742.1 GCA_024206165.1 Bacteroidota bacterium | reverse complement strand
TTTTACCAGATAAAACTTTGTAACGATATTTTGTTATCCAGACCAAATGGTATCTATGGTGATAAATAGTATGGCTTCCTTTGCTATAATTTTCCATGTCACAAATGTAACATTTTACATTTAAAATAAGGAATTTAAAGAACTGAAGTCATTTTCCATCTGAAAGATGGAGGCTTTAACCAAATTTGAGACAGTAAATGATAATCATCTAATATGTTTCTTAGGAATTGGGGCTCTATGTTTATTTTATTATAATCTCTTTATATCAATTAATAATTGTAATTTCTCATATGTGAATAAAATAAAGGAATATTTATCAGATAAATTTAATCATTATTATCTATAAACTTAAGTCAATAAAATATTTTTATATTGACCAAGTTTTTTTAAAGCGATACCAGTTCCTCTTACTACGGCTTTTAAAGGATCTTCGGCAATATGAACAGGTAATTTTGTTCTATTAGCTACTCTTTTATCAAGTCCTCTTAATAAAGCTCCTCCGCCTGTTAAATGTATACCGTTAGTATAAATATCAGCAGCTAATTCCGGTGGCACAACTTCTAATGCTTTCAAAATAGCTTCTTCAACTTTTAAAACAGATTTATCTAAAGCAGCAGCTATCTCAGTATAACTTATATTTTTAACTTTAGGGACACCGGTAACCAAATCTCTTCCTCTTACTTCACAATCAGAAGGGGGTTCATCTAGTTCTATTAAAGCAGACCCTATTTCCATTTTTATTCTATCAGCAGTCCTTTCCCCTATCAATAGATTGTGTTGTCTTCTCATATAATCTAAAATATCTTCACTAAATGCATCTCCAGCTATTCTTATTGATTGATCACAAACAATTCCTGCTAAGGCTATAATTGCAATTTCTGTTGTACCACCACCAATATCTACAATCATTGATCCCATTGGTTTTTCAATATCTATACCAATGCCTATTGCTGCAGCTATGGGTTCATGTATCATATATACTTCTTTTGCTCCAGCATGTTCAGCTGAGTCTCTTACTGCTCTTTTTTCTACATCTGTAACTCCTGAAGGTATACATATTACCATTCTATGAAAAAAGGGTGAAAAAAATCTTGGCTTATTGCTTGTCATTTTTATCATTCCTCTTATCATAAGTTCAGCTGCATGGAAATTTGCTATTACTCCATCTTTTAATGGTCTTATTGTTTTTATATCTTCGTGAGTTTTTTCATGCATTTGCATTGCCCTTTTTCCTACTGCTATTACTTTATTACTTCTTCTATCAACTGCAATTATTGAAGGCTCATTTAATACTATTTTGTCTTTATGTATTATTAGAGTATTTGCTGTACCTAAATCTACAGCAATATCGTTTGCTAAAAAATCTAAAAATGCCATTTTTATTGAAAATATTATTTAAATATAGCTTTAAATTAAAGCTTTTATATGATTTGGTCTTATTATAAATAAGCCTATTTCAGACAATTTGATAAATTCTGAATGTATTTCCAAAATTAGTCAAAATAAGGTATAATAAAAAAATATCAAAATAATAATTTGTAAAATATATTTAAAAGTAAATTTATTTTTATTTATTTAGAGATGAGCTTATTTTTAAATAAAAATTTTTATTTCATTTGCTAATATATTTTTCTTCCAATTGAAGAATATCTGATAATCGGTAATTAATATTTGAAATTAAATGGTTTTTAAATACATTTCATCTACGATTAGTATAATTTCTCCATTTATCACAAATTATGGCTGTTGCCATTGCTGCATTTAAAGATTCTGTACCCCCATATCTAGGAATTGATATTTTATCTTCTATAGAGTTTAATATTTCTTTGGAAATTCCTTTTGATTCATTTCCAATAATTAATATTCCTCCTTCTGGAAATTTGTAATTATGAATATCTTGATCTTTTAAAGTAGCACAAAAAATAGGTATTTCTGTGTTTTCAATAAATTCCAGCAAATTTTTATAATATATAGGTATTCTTAAAAATGAACCCATACTTGATTGAATAACTTTAGAATTATAGTGATCTACTGTTGATTGTGAACATATGATAGCTTTAATTCCAAACCAATCTGCTATTCTTATTATTGTTCCTAAATTTCCTGGATCTGATATATTTTCTAGAACTAAATAATATTGGTTTTTTTTTAAATTTAATTCTCGTTGTGTTTTTTGTTTTATAATTGCTATTCCTGAATTGTTAGTTTTTTGAATAGATATTGAATTTAAAAGTTTATCTTCTATAACATAAACATCTATTTTGTCTTTAATTTTATTTTCTATAGTATTATAAAACTGTTGGGAAACTATTAACTGATTAATTTCGAAATCAGAAGACAAAGCTTCTAAAATAATTTTGTGACCTTCAATAACAAATTCTTTATGAAAAATTCTATATTTCTTAAGTCTTAACTTTTTTATATGTTTTATTAAACTTTTAGAAATTAACGAATTATTCAGCATTATTAATATATCACATTATTTGTGTAAATATAATATATATAGTTCCATTTTAAAATGTTCTTATCTTCAGTTTTTTTAATAGTAAATAACAGTTTTAGATACACTATAATATACGAATATATATTATTTTGTTCTTTGGAGGCGCTACAAAAGTCTGGCCTACCTATAAAAAGTTATAAAAAAGGTTTCCTCTCATGAAGTATCTTTTTTAAAATCCATTTTTTAAATTAACGATTCCTGTTATTATTGCCATTTTTATTGCATAGCTCGGTTTACTATTTCTATAG
>JAAGZN010000741.1 GCA_024206165.1 Bacteroidota bacterium | reverse complement strand
TTTCTAATATTATCAATTGTGCTTTGACTTTTTTTAAAAGCCTCTTTTAAATATATAAAATATTTTCTTTTTATTCTTTCATTTTCTGCATTATATTTAATCATTTTTACCTTCCTTGTTAAAGTGAGTGATAACGCTAGGTTTAAAAGACTCTATTAGGTGTTTATTATGTATCACTTGCACATTAAATATTGCTTGTAATTTATTTAAGTTTTTTATTGAATTTATTTTGTTTATTTTGCTACTACAAACATTACAAATACCTTCAATATTCAAAAAATTTTCATTTAAAATTTTAATATCAACTATATTTTCCCAGCTTTTAACTGGCTTTCTGCATTTCATACAAAACAACTCATTATCTTTACATTTAATTTTTCTTGTGTTTTGTCTATTTTTTAAAAATCTTTTAATTTCAGCCCCATAAAATAAATAAGGTCTTGTATCATCATTTTTTCTCAAGCCTTCTTTTTTCCAAGTAGTAATAGTTTGCTTATGAATATTAAAAAGTTCTGCTATTTCACTAATAGTATAGGAATAATCTTGCTTAACTAGATTGATATTAAAAGTCTTTTTAAATTTCTTTTTTGACTGCATTTTTTGCACTCTCTTTTGATTTTTTAATATTCTCTTGCTCTTTTTGGTCTTTAATATCCCATTCGTAAAAAAGTTCAAAACAAGCAATAAGATTATGTTGATGAGCCTTGATATATTCAATGCTTTTTTTATCTATAAAATTATTTTTAGTATTATTAATATTTGTATTTTCCAATCTAAAGCTCCATAAACAAAAAAAGCCCATATCAGAGACTTTTATATCTCTAATATAGGCTCATCGTTTTTCGATTTTTCCTATGTACTCTATATCAAAATTTATTCTATGTTTTATTTTTTACAATAAACTTTCATTGACAGAATACCTTATTGCTAAAACATAAAAAATTTTAATAATCACTGAGATTTATTTTTTTTATAAATATGTTTCCTTGTTTCTCTCTCTTCAATACATGCAATATTTCCATCTTGTACTTTAATAGTAAAATTAATATCACAGTAATATTTACTTTTTAATGTTTCTTTTAATTTATTTTCAACTATATTAAAAAATCGTTTTTTCATTTCTTGGTTTTGTTGCACTTTATTTTTATCTCCATAAAGTATATTTGAATTACTTATTCCGCTTACAAGCGAACATTGTGGGTAAATTTTTTTATTCTACATATCAAATAAACTTAAATTTTTATCTTTTTCTTTGACTAAGCCATAATTAACTAAAGCTATTGCTATTGGCTGTATATTTAAATTAAAAAAATCTCTAACACTTCCAGCAATACAACTAGCCCATTCTTTAAGGTCTAAATTAAAATTTCCCGATTTAACTTCTATTATTTCTTTCCCTTGAGCTTCCAATAACGCTTTTTTTAACCTAGATTTTGGAAGTAAAAAATAGCTTGCAAACATATTAGCTTGAAGACAAAAATAATTCGTATTATTACTTTGTTGTAAATCTCTGTTCAATGTTCTTATCTCTTTTAATTTATTGTTCTCTTCATTAAATAAGATTAATTGTTTTGGATTAAGGGGCAATAAATAACCTATATGATAAAGTCTGTGATAGACTTCATGAGCTATAGTCCAATTCATAATATTTTCATCTACAAGATTATCACTGTCATATTTTTCTCTATTTAAAACAATCTTATCGTATTGAGTATATCCTGCTAAATCACTACTTAAATTTTCAAAACTTACTTTTATATTCTCATTTTCTACCTTTTTTATATGTTGTGGGATAAATTCAGTAATAAAATCATAAGTATCTATCTTAGTATTTAAGTCATCTAAATATTTTTTATTATAGTGGTATAGCATTCCCAGTGCTTCATTTTCTATTTCTGATTTTTGCTTAAATTTTGGTTTTATTAAATCATTACTCAATTAGTTTTATCCTTTTTCTCAAATTCTATTCTCTTGATTAAGTCATCAACATTAATATTTTTTTGCTTAATTTTTCTACATAATACAGGTATTGAGTCATTTTCAGTAATAATTTCTTTTACATCTTCTGCTATTTCAACAGGTTTGCCTTTGCGTGCTAAATCATAAAACTTTTCTATTTCATCAGCATTTAACTTTAGCTCTTGTATCATTTTTTCTAAATGCTCTTTTTTAGGAGCATTCCTTTTGCTTTGTTCTATATCTGACAAATAAGAAGGAGCTATACCTAGTATTCTTGAAAACTCTCTAAGAGAAAAATCATTTCTTGTTCTTAACTGTTTTAAAAAGCTCCCAAAATTTTCTTTATTAGTATTCATAATATTAACTCCTTTTATATGTAAGCTTACAATATAACAAAACTATTGTCAAGACATATTTATTTATTTGAGTTAGTCTAAATATTTAAATTATTCTGTAAAGACAAAAAAGCCTTGTGTATTATTTAAGAGCAACCTACGGAAGCCCATACACAAGGACTTACTTTGAAATGTTTTTTTAAATTATTACACACATTTTACATTTTACAAGCTAATTAAAATTTCTAAAAACAACTTAATTTTAGAATTACAAGCTTTCAGCTCCATCTTGTAACTAGATTTTTAAGCCTATCAATCAAATCATCGTATGTTAATATATCCACTATATTTTTAAATTGTCTTCTAACAATTTCATAATCTTTTTTTTGGTCTAAACTTAATCTATTTCCTAATCCCATAATAATAAAGCCTCTAGGGTTTATTATTTTCAATCTATAATCTTCTAATTTTTCTTTTTTGTAAACTTTTTTCAACTGATCATTTAATTTAGTCTCTGCATTTTTTCCACCCTTATTTAATAAGTATAAATATTTTTCAACTTGCATAACAGTATCAATTAATGATTTAGTAGCCGTAAATGAACCTCTATAAATACTTTCTCTCATAATTTGTCCATTAGGTCTTTTAACCTCTAATATATCTATATTTCCATTAATATCACCCAAAATAAAATCTACTTTTTTATCTTTTTTATCGTTATGTACTACCCCTTCTTTTATATAGTGAGTATATTTGGGAAATAATAAAAGAATTATTTCTAATATTTCTTTTTTCCATTGTTCTTCTGTGTACGCTTTTTGAGGATAATCTTTCAACATAGTTATAAGCTTATTTAAAATCATTTCATATTTTAATTTTTCATATTCTTTCGTTTTATTGTTAATTAATTTAGCATCAACATAGCTAGGTTTTTTATTTAAATATTTTTCATATTTACCAATTGAATCATCTGTCAATAAATATTTGGACAAGATACCATCAATTCTATAACTAGTATATTTATCTATCTCTGTTGTATTTGGAAAATTTTTAATTAATTTTTTAAATTCTTTTAATGGAAATATAGGAAATTGAAAATCTTTATTTGTTATATTTTTTACAATATAAATATCTTCTTTTGATACTTTATCTATTTTCTTAAATATTGATATATTTCTATATGCAACAAACATTTTTCTAGTAATATTAATATTCTCTTCAATATATAAGCTATTTTCAATTGATAATATTTTTTTATCAAATTCATAAAAATTTTTATTTTTTGTTGCTAATATAAACCTATAAGAATATTCATTTGTAAAACTTTCACTTGAATTATAAATATTTTCTTTTTTTAAATAAAAAGTATTTCTTAAATTTATTGATTCATTTTGTTCAAACTTCTTATCTATATATTTTCTAATATCTTCTTCTTCTACTTCATAGCTTAATAAAATATATTTATCTAATATCTCTATTTCAATATTTGACATTTTAGTTCTCCAACAATCAAATAATTATTATTGATTAAAATACTAAAATCATTATATTTTATTTTTTTAACTTAATAAACAATTTTACTAATTTCAAGCCACCATTAAACTTTTTTCAATCTCTTTTAAATTATTCTCGTCAATAATATTAGTTCGAAAATCGTCCTGTAACCTACCCCAATTTCCGACTTTTTTGCATTCTATGATACTGTCAAATGGTTTTTGCATTGAAAATAAAAGGTTTTTTCCATTATAAGTAGAGTTCGAAACTAGCAATTTCAATAGCTTTTTCTTTTCTTCTGCATTCTGTTGTTTGAATAAATATTTTGCCTTACTTGCTAATTTCAAAATTATATCT
>JAAGZN010000740.1 GCA_024206165.1 Bacteroidota bacterium | reverse complement strand
AGTGATTATATATTTACAATTTGGTTGATTATTTCGATAGTTAAAGGCTTGGTCTGTAACTGCTTTTAAGTCCTTTGTAGCTGTTGATTTTAGCTCTATTATCGCAAGTGCATAGTCATCTTTTAAAATAGCTCCATCACACTTTTTGCTATCAGTTTTATTTTTATATTCTCGTTCTAAATTATAGTTTTCATCTGGTCTTAAAGTATAACCTAAAATACTAACAAAAATATCTCTTAAAAATCCATCTTGATAGGCTTCTTCTTTTAAAGTTTTTATATCTTGTATTTTATCATAACTATAAATTTCTTTAAATTTTGTGTAAGCACTTTCCAGCTTAGACTTATCAAGTGTATTAATGTATTTCTTAACTATTGATTTTTGGAATATCTGCATACATTTTACCTTTTTTTACTTAATTCTCTTTGCGTTCTCTTTGCTAAAATTAAAACTTCTTCTATTTTCTGCCGCATCTTGCTTTTAAATTCTTGCTCCTTAATAAATCCGTTTTAACAAATTAAAAAGTTTTTTTAATTTTTAAAACAACCTTAATATATTTTTGAACTGGCTGCGGCAGAGACTAACTATTTTTATTCATTATTATTGAAATTTATCTAATTTAAAATCAACTTTATAAATATAAACTTCAACATCTGGAATTTTTTTAACTGCATAATATAAACGTTTATCATATTTACCTGTAATAATAATTCCTTTAGTAGCTATATTATTTGTTTTATGCTCTTCTATCCACCCCATATATCTAGTTAATTGCCCAACAGTATCATCGCTTGTTTGTCCTTTTTTAAGTTCAATAACAACTAGCTTATTAGTGGCTTTATCTTTAACTAAAATATCTATTATTCCAATATCTGTTTTATATTGTTGACTAACTAAATCACCGTTTTCTTCAATAAGTTAAAAACGACTTCCAAATTCAGTTTTATCCCAATTTTCAATTATAAAATCTTCTAATTGTTTTTCCATATAGAATAAAAAATTATCATCATTTGTTTTATTTTCAATATTTATTTTATCTTTTGTTTTTAATTGAAAAATATCTTGCTTAGTTTTCCATAATTGCAACATTTTACTTGAATAGCAAAACCGTGAAATTGTCCTTGCAGTCCCATTAATTCTAACAACATTTCTAAAAAAATCTAATATTTCAATATTTGTTTGTACTGTTTTTAATCCTATAGAAACATCTTTATTAATAGTGCTTCTAATATCTAAATAATCAATAATTAATTGCCTATCATTTAAAGATATTATGCTTAATTGATTTTGAGGATTGTATAAAGCTAAAAAGGCATTAATTGTACTTGCAGTTTTTCCAGTTAAATTATTTTTATTTCCAATATTTATTTTAAAAAGGTCATCAATGAATTGTGCTTTTTTAGATAAATCAGTTTCTTTAAATATTTTTGAAAGTATGTTAGATAATTTTTTTTGTTTGTGAATTTGATTAAACATTCTACGCCAAGCACCTTGAGGAACCATTACTCTAGCAATTGCTTCTGTATCTTTTGTATTTCCAAGAGCATTTCTATCAAGAAATCTAATAATTTCATCAATTTCTTGATCATTAATTTCTTCAATATTGTTAGATAAAATTTTTTCTTGCCAAAAACTTTTAAATTCGTTGCTTTGAATTTCCCAAATATTATCTTTTTCATCTTGATTATAATCATCAAGAAATTCAGTAAATAAGGTTTTAATTTTTTCTATATCCATATCTTGCGTTTTTCCTTTACTTCGTAAACGGATTTTTATCTGTTATTTTTCCATCTGGCATTTCAAAATAAATCTTGTCATTTTCTACAAAAGCATTAGGCACACCATTTTTGCGATTATTTTCTTTTGCATTTTCAATAGCTCTTGCACAAATTCTGTTCAACTTTGCATCTTGTTTTTCACTTTTACTAAATTTTCTCATTATTTATTTACCTCTTCAATAAACTTATTAAACTTATTTTCTTCAAGTAATATATAGTCATCTTGATTACCTTTTGCAACATCCTTAAAATTAATACCGTTATAAATTAACTTCCACTCGTCCACTAAAAACCTGTAAATATTCCAAAAGTTTTTTTGACTTCTAAAAAATCGCCTTTTAATATCTTCTTCTGGTATAAAATGACCACCGAGCTTAACTCTTTCTTGGACTCTAAAGTTAGCAATATTCCAGTTATCTAAGAACAGATAAAGCATTGTAATTTTATAATTTTAAGGTTGAAATGTATTTTTGTAGATATTTACCTGACAAAGTGCTTTCAATAACAAAAGAGCTTTCATTATCAATATATTCTTTAAGCTTTTTAAAAAATATTTTTCCTGCACTAAGTTTGACTTTATCAATATTGGTTGAGTTTATCTGATAAGCTATTTCATCAGCATTTAAAAACTCTAACTGCTCTTCTTTTAATAGCTCTTTTGATATTGTAGTTTTGCCGCTTCCGTTTGCACCAGCAACTATGTAGATTTGTTTTGATTTCTTCAATTTTACATCCTTAATACTTCATTACATTTTTATTTATATCTTTAATTATACTCAATTTAAAAAAATTGTCAGTAATAAACTTTGCTTTGTCGTCAAAAACCCATAGCAATTTTAAACTGATTAATTTCACTTTCTATAATTTTCAATTCAGCATAATATTTAGTTCTAAATACATCCTCTTTCTGACCCCAATTTCCGACTTTTTTGCATTCTATGATACTGTCAAACGGTTTTTGCATTGAAAATAAAAGGTTTTTTCCATTATAAGTAGAGTTCGAAACTAGCAATTTCAATAGCTTTTTCTTTTCTTCTGCATTCTGTTGTTTGAATAAATATTTTGCCTTACTTGCTAATTTCAAAATTATATCT
>JAAGZN010000739.1 GCA_024206165.1 Bacteroidota bacterium | reverse complement strand
GTTTTTACTTAGTTTCATGGGGAACTATACAAAACCCTCGGTGTAATATGTTCTAGGCTGTTTCCATACACAGAACTGTTGTAATACGTTTGTTTACAACGTTTTAGAGCAAACGGAATCGTTTTATTCCGTGCAAAAGGCGTACTTTATAAGAAATCGAGTTGAACTCTTATTGCAGGGCTTAGTATTCACTAAGTCTCAAGGGGAACTAAAAGAAACCCTCGAAGAAATAAGCTCTAGGCTGTTCTCATGGACAGAACTGTTGTAAACGTTTGTTTACAACGTTTTAGAGCAAACAGAATCATTTTATTCCATGCAAAAGGAGTACTTTATATCAAGTTGAGGTGAACTTTTCTAGCAGGGCTAAGTTTTCACTAAGTTTCATGGGGAACTAAAAGAAACCCTCGGAGTAATATGTTCTAGGCTCTTCCCATGTTTTAAACCATGCAAAAGGCGTACTTTATAAGAAATTGAGGTGAACACTTATTCCGGGGCTAAGTTCTCACTAAGTCTCACTGGGAACTATAAGAAACCCTCAGTGTAATAAGTTTAAGGCTCTCCCATGGACAGAACTATTAAAATACGTATTTTTACAACCTTTAAGAGCAAACAGAATCGTTTTATTCCGTGCAAAAGGCGTACTTTAT
>JAAGZN010000738.1 GCA_024206165.1 Bacteroidota bacterium | reverse complement strand
TATCGGTATTTCAAAAGAGGTTGAAGCGTAGAGAAATGACAATTCTCTCCAGTTTTGTCAGAGCTCGCAGAATGTTGTTTCAGATAATGTTGGACCCCTCTGAAATACGGACAAATACAGCTAAATACACCAAAATACGATAAAAAATTGTCAAAAATTGTTACTTTTTGTGACTCTATGCGGATGTGTGGAGCTCAATACTTGGGTTGGAGGCCCCCAAAAATGAAATACCAAACACTTGGGCCAATGCGCTGGGTTCGGTTTAACTTTCGGAGATAAAGCGTGATTCAGACCCACCACCGGACCCCAGTAGAGTTGAGTAGAGCAGAGACCATTTGGGGCCTCCCTCCACTCTGCTAGATGGCGCGTGCGCCTGCAGAGGCCATAGCCTATGTGGTGAAACGCTGTAGGGGACTCGCAATTTCTATTTTGGCCGACTGGGCCGGTTTGGGGTGATTTGACCGGGCCGATTGGCCGATTTTTGCTGATTTTGCCTGATTTCGGCTGATTTTGGCCCCCACCACGGCCGATACAAGGCTTTGACAGCAGGCGTTTCCAGGTGG
>JAAGZN010000737.1 GCA_024206165.1 Bacteroidota bacterium | reverse complement strand
GTTCCATGAGCCGGAAGGATTTTGGCCAACTATTTTCAGAACATTTTTTGGGGGGCACTCTAGAATAACTTTCCTGTATCTTGAAGGGGACCAACGGGGCCCACTAGTTCAGAAAAGGTAAATTGGAGTTCTTCAAATTTCACAGCCACCTCTAGAAAACACTTTGATCCCGAAAATGCCCGGTTTTGCTGCAATTCACTGCCAAAGTCTGAAAAAAATCCACTTTTTTGAGGCTCCGGCTGGCTAAAATCCACTCTGGGGATATTAATCCCGAGGTCACAGAGAGGGGGTCAAGCTATAATCCTGTCCTGATACACCAAAGGGAGAGTGGACAGCTGGCTGGGTGCTAAATTGGGACGAGATGAACTGGACTGGCCAAAGACAGTGCAGTGGGACAGAAGTGTTTTCTCTATAATCAAGTGGGGTCAAAACCAGTTGTGAAAATTGCAGTAGTGGAGAGACTGCTGGCCTCCTGAAAATAGGTGGGGGCCAACGGCCCAAGGGTAGGGCACAATACACCAGGTGGGGCAGAAGGCCCCTTGGTGGCCATAGGCCACCGGCCCTCCACAGGAGATAGAAGTAGGCGGCACAGATTATGCCCCTTATTGCCCGACCTTAGGTCGGGCCAACAGAAGGCTTTGGCATGCAT
>JAAGZN010000736.1 GCA_024206165.1 Bacteroidota bacterium | reverse complement strand
TCCACCCCCCCCCTTGACGGACTCGGACACCAGCACATCAGACCCGGCACCGTAAACTGGATCCGGGGTCCAACATACACGGGGCACAGGGCCAGATACGACGCAGCTTAACTCAACACAAAACAATGACCGGTGTGCAGTGTTGTGTTGTACCTCCACAATACAGTGCAGCATCTCCACAGTGTAGGAGACATGCACAGTGTGACCTCGAGTGGGACCCCTCCAGGTGGGTACTGCTAAGGAACTTCATAGCAGCTTCGCTGCTATGTACAACAGTCATACAGTAGGAAAGATACCCTATCCTCAGTACTAACTCAAAAGTGGCATTCTAGGGTGGAAACTGCGGCCAAAAGTGTGACCTTGAGTGGGACCCCTCCAGGTGGGTACTGGTAAGGAACTTCATAGCTGCTTCGCAGCTATGTACAACAGCCATACATTAGGAAACATACCCTATCCTCAGTACTAACTCAAAAGGGGCATTCTAGGAGGCAAACTGCGGCCAAAAGTGTCACCTCAAGTGGGACCCCTCCAGGTGGGTACTGCTAAGGAACTTCATAGCTGCTTCGCAGCTATGTACAACAGTCATTCAGTAGGAAACATACCCTATCCTCAGTACTTACTCAAAAGTGGCATTCTAGGAGGCAAACTGCGGCCAAAAGTGTCACCTCAAGTGGGATCCCTCCAGGTGG
>JAAGZN010000735.1 GCA_024206165.1 Bacteroidota bacterium | reverse complement strand
TTCCGCCTTTTCACCTAGGCTAGTTATTGCAGGTGAAATGATACTGAATTAATAGCCCTTAGCTGTTCTATTGTTACGGATGGACTCTTGTATGAACCTAATTATTACTAGATTTGCCCTAGTTTCTCCACAGTTCTTGAGGGTTTTTTTCCTCTCATCACGCTAATTTATATATCATTGCCCGGTTACGACCGCTAATTAATATGCCCCCAAAATCAAGGATAAAACAATAATGAACCTTACCAGCTAATTAATGGTTTTCTTTGCCCTAGCCACCCTAGGACGGACGACCGGATAAGAAACCCAAAGAATGAACCCTACCACCTAAACGATGGATTTCTTGGTCTATACGCTAACACTTTCTTAATATAAAACGGAAAAAGAACCGAATATAAATAAATCGAGAAACCTTTCACTCTAGTCAATAAATGAATATAAACAAATGGACGTTACCGCCTACATAATGAGATTCACGCAAATATCTGGAAGGACCTTAAAGATACCGCGCATCCCACGAGGCGAATAAATAAGTCTTATTTAAAACGGTAGTCTCTATATTAGGTTAGTCGGCTTGTGGTTAGAATACTATAGGAATCATCCTACAGTGGGATTTCTAGGTAGATAATATAAAGCAACCCAATTAAAAGTATCTTTGTATCGGTACGAATGTACAAACCACAACCTTCTCAGGTAGTTATTTAAATACACCCACATATCAAGAAACCATATACCATAAAGATACGTTCCTTATTATCCTACTATTTCCGCCTTTCACCTAGGCTATTATTGCAGGTGAAATGATACTGAATTAATAGCCCTTAGCTGTGCTTATGTTACGGATGGACTTTTGTATGAACCTAATTATTACTATATTTTCCCTAGTTTCTCCACAGTTCTTGAGGGTTTTTCCTCTCATCACCTAATTTATATATCA
>JAAGZN010000734.1 GCA_024206165.1 Bacteroidota bacterium | reverse complement strand
CTCTTGCCCTAAAAATGGGTAACCAGCCTGCTCCTCACCTCTTTTCCCAAAAAAAGCTAACTAGTTTGCCCCTCACCTCGCCCGTGAGTTGAGGGGCAAGAATATATGTATTGCCTCTTGCCCTAAAAATGGGTAACCAGCCTGCTCCTCACTTCTTGCCCTGAAAATAGCTAACTAACTTGCCCCTCACCTCGCCTGTGAGGTGAGGGGCAAGGATATATGTATGGGTAACCATCTTGCTCCTCACCTCTTTCCCCTAAAAAAGCTAACTAGTTTGCCCCTCACCTCGCCCGTGAGGTGAGGGGCAAGGATATATGTATTGCCTCTTGCCCTAAAAATTGGTAACCAGCCTGCTCCTCACCTCTTTCCCCCCAAAAAGCTAACTAGTTTGCCCCTCACCTCGCCCAAGGTTTCCGTAGGTGAACCTGCGGAAGGATCATTATCGGTTGCTCGTCTTTACGGCCACTCGATCATGGAGTTTTCAAATCCGGTCAAAAATAAACCTAAAATAGATGTCCCCTACAGCGTGTGGCCTCGTACCCGACCCCTCGGATAATCCCGCGGCCCGCTCCTCCTCCTCCAGGAGGCGGAGGCGGCGGCGCTCCTTTGCGGCCTTACGGTCGGCCTTCACCTGCTGGCTATTCGGGTGGTTGCAGCTAACTGCCACGACCCACAGACTAACCAGTGCAAGGCTTGCTAGTTTCATTGCTCGGAGATATTCCACACGGTTTCTCTCCACATGTCGTGACCCACCCTTCGAGATGGGCTTTCCAGTGCGGGGATGGCGCTGCTAGGTGGCGCCAGCTCCAGCACAAAGAGTCGGTTCGGAACCGATACGCACCATACTCATGGTGCCGGGTACGTACCGAGACCGGTCCTACTCAAGCTTGATCTTAATGTCGAGCCCTTGGGGTCGTAGAGTAGTCATTAGAGAGGACTCCCGCCACGCCCAAAGACAAGGATGTAAAGTCTGAGAAGTGCTGCTGCATACTACTTATATTTCGGATTGGAACACATAGGGGTCGCAGGCATAATCTCACTTCACAACAGGAGAAGGCTCATCTCGGGGAAAAGAGCCTTATCGCGTGTTAAGATCAAACAGGGGAACCCGGGATTACACTAGTACATAATGAGCGGCAGCCACACTAACCTTCCCACCATGAGGTGGGTGGGATGAGGTATGTCCTCTGCCCGGGCGTAGCCAGCTGCAACTGCCGGAGCATGCAGGGCCGCGGCACGGGCAGGGTCGGCAATGGGCGCGGTTCCTGTGGTGGAGGGCGCTGGCCCCCTAGCTGTCGCAACAGTGGGGCGAATTCCAACCACAGACCAGGCCGGCCACCACTACGTAGCACAAGTGTAACTGGGACGCTCGAGTGGTCTGACAGTGGTATGAGAATGCACATTGACTACGCATCAGAGTTAGGGTTACATTACTTGCACACTGGATAAAAGGTCACTGATCACTTCACTTGTTCCGAGCCGTAGTCACTATGGGCACCGTCTTTCTGGTGACGGGCCTGAGTGGCAAGCGGCAGTCCTTGGGGGAGGCGGTGGAGCAGGCCACGTAACAGTGTGGGGGGATGAGGGCCTGGTAGTACTCAGGGCCCGGTCCGCCACGCCGCAGCAGCTGCATCAGGTCGGAGCATGGCTCCCGTCACGTGGCAGGGCGGGGTTGTGAGGGTCTGATAAGACCCCGGGTCCGGCCCAGCCACGCAGCAGCAGCTACCCACCGTGTCCTCCATCAGGTCAGGTCGGAGCATGGCTCCCGTCACGTGGCAGGGCGGGGTTGTGCGGGTCTAATAAGACCCCGGGTCCGGCCCAACCACGCAGCAGCAGCTACCCACTGTGTCCTCCATCAGGTCGGAGGATGGCTTCCGTCATGTAGCACGTCGCAGTGGTGGTGGTGTGGGGAATGGTGGCCCCAGGTCGTGGGCCATCTCCACGTGGAGCCATATGAGGTGGTGGTCCCCTGGCTGGTATCCAGGGCCTGGCCACGTGCAGAGCCAGGTAGATTACTGTACTGTACATATACTGCTTGATAACCCTTCCTTGGCAGGTGCCAAGGTAGGGGAGCGCCTTGAGGGCCAGCATGGCGTGGTCCCCATTCCTCAGTAGGATGGGGAGCACCCATGTTGCACCCATGTTGCACCCATGTGCATGTTGCTGAGCACTGCTGAATCACTGGAAAGGTGGGGGGTCATGCAAGATGGGCATGGCCCCCTACTACGTAATAAAAAAAATGCCCTTTTGTGCCATTTTTGGTCTCTCGGCCATTTTGGGGAAAAAAGGGCCATTTTGGGGGAAAAAAAAGGTCTCTTGGCCATTTTGGGCCGAGATTTGGGTTGATTTAGGTGTGATTTGGGTTGATTTGGGCTGATTTGGGCCAATTTGAGCAAACCTTCAGCCGACGTGGCCGACGTCGTTGCCGGCAGCCGGGTGAAGGTGGCCATGATCATCTTAGCCGCCTTCTCCTTCAGATATATACAATGGTTTGGGGCATGTCGAGGCTCGAGGCGTTTCAAACGCTGTAGGGGACAACTATTTTACAGACAAATGGGATGGATCTGGGCTGATTTGGGCAAAATTCGGATTTGTTACACACATACAGACGTCAGACTCGATGGATTCACTCCAAATTCTAATGCTAACCCCAGCCCTAGCTGGCTAGCTTGCTAGCTTGCTAGCTTGCTTGCTTGCTTGCTTGCTGGCTACCTTGTCGGGGTTGAGAAATACCAATACCAATAACCAAAAATTTGCCTCATCGGCCTCATTTGCGGAGAAATCCTGGAAAAATTGTAGGTACAGTGAAGAATACAGGCGACATGATGTAGGTACAGTGAAGAATACAGGAGCCATGGTGTAGGTACAGTGAAGAATACAGGAGCCATGATGTAGGTACAGTGAATAATACAGGCGACATGATGTAGGTACAGTGAAGGACCAGACCGAAAATGTCTCTTTGTCTATAGTGAAACGGCATTCCGGACAAGTTTTACTAAAGTATGTTTTCTCTAAAGTTACTATAAACTGGACTTTGAACACTTTGAAGCATAGTCGGGCAGTTACTTAAGGAAAAATAATACATTTTTAACCCAAAATCCAGTAAAGAGTGGATTTAGAATTATGGTCCCAAAAGTTAAACCAAACCCAGCGTATTTTTTCGGCCGACAGAAGACGACCCGTTAGGCCCCCAGCCTGCGGAGCCGCCGACGCTAGCCCTCACTTTTACTTATACATTTTGGTCGAGAGTTAAACTACCTGAAAAGTGCCAAGGTCCGGCACAAATCACCTATCCCTAGGAAGCCTTGCCCGAACCCGAGTGCCTGAGTGCAATGAATGGTATTCAAACTCGAAACCTGTCTTTTTCAGGCGCAAGAAAGGGTATTTGAACTTGACAAAAATTTAGCGGAGCTATTGTCTGAAAACCATAATAAACCCTTAGTGCATTTGTCAATGGATTTATCTGCAAATGAGGCTAAGATGCCATACTGTGTTTGCCTATAAAAAATGTG
>JAAGZN010000733.1 GCA_024206165.1 Bacteroidota bacterium | reverse complement strand
CTTGCTATCTTGTTAATTTCTTTTACATTTACATCTCAGATAAAGAAACAAGCAAACTCATCTCTGATTTGCAAAGAATGCTGAATGAAAAGGAAGATGAGCTGTGTAAAGTTAAGCAAGAAATGCAAATGAATGTGAGTATGAATAATAGTGTAACTGACCAAACTGCCGTCCACTGACTTAAACTCTATCATTCTGTTCAATACTCTATTCAAAGCCACCTCCAGCTACGTTAACTCTTCTTTCACTGCTGTACTCAGAAGGGATGAGTAGACAGGGAATTTACCATAACATTCTAGCAAATCGGGTAACCGAAAATCTGAAGACAGTTTTGGAATCCTTGAGGGAAGGCGGTCATTTTAAGCCCTGGGGACATTCTGGGAAATGAGCCATTGTGACGTAATTGATGACGTCATGTGACCACGGTCACAAAAAATCAAACCTCCGAATATTCGGTCGCTGATCACATCATTTGAAAGAGCAGCGAATACTTAGCAAATACTTATATTACACTGATGTTATTTGTCTTACCCGCCAAAAGATACAACGTATTGAAAAATTCAAAATGGTGGATAGCAATTGAGTGTATCAGTCTGTT
>JAAGZN010000732.1 GCA_024206165.1 Bacteroidota bacterium | reverse complement strand
TAAACATTAATGGCGACAAATTTCATCCTGAATGGAATTATACCATTGAAAATTCTGCATAGCCAATCATTTAGGTTATTAAATTACAGACCCTAAGCACCATCGTAGCCCTGATCATAGCGCCGCATATTGCTAAAAAATCTAAGATTAAAAATATTAAAGCCAATAATACTGAGATAAATTATTATAATGAAAAATAGTAGTTTATATAATATTGTGAGTTGAAATCCATGAATTATTAAAATAAAATATTATATTTTTTTTAATTTAAAATCTAAAAACATAAATAATGAAAAAAGATATAATCAAAATCTTTTCTGTAGTTATGGTCATTTTTATTATATCTTGTGGTGATAATAATAAGCCAACTGGAAATACTCAATCACTGGGACAAGAGCAAGAAGAAAAAGATAAGACTCAATCATCATCATCAACTTCTTCAGATAATACTGATTCTACCACTACAACTTCAGAAGCTACTACTATACCACAAACACGATCTTTTGGAAGTAGAGGAATCCCTTTTACTGAATCAGAGAAGTCTAGTATAGATAATTTTAAAAATAAAATTGAAAAATTTTATGATGATAATTTTGAAAAAGAAGAAAAAGAAAAAGCTTTTAATGAATTATTGAATAAGATAAAAAATAATCTAAAAGAAATTGATTCTATAGATTCTTATAATGGTAGTGCTTTATTGATGTATGCAGCAGAACAAGGTGATTTAGATACAGTAAAATTATTATTAAGTAAAGAAGTAGATATTAATAAAAAAAGTAAAAGTGGATATACTGCATTACATTATTCAATTCTATCTGGTAATGAAAAACTTGTGAAATTATTGCTTGATAATAGAGCTGATGCAAAAATAAAAGTTATGACCGATTTTAGAAATAAAAAAGAAGAACAAAATATTATGGAATACGCATTAGGAACAATATATAGTTGGGATAAAAAATTAAAAGGCAATTCAAAGATTATTAAATTATTAATAGAAAAAGGAGGATTTAGTATTAATAGCAAAGATATGCCGGGTAATGATAGCGAACCTCTCATAGTAAGAGCTACAACTAGAGGAGATATTGATTTTGCTAAATATTTAATAAATAAAGGCGTAGATATTAATTCTCAAGATTCATATAAATATACCTCTCTATTGAAAGCTGCACAAAATGGTGATATGGATATGTTAAAATTATTAATAAAAAATAAAGCAGACTTAACAAAAAGGGATAAATGGGGTAATGATGTACTTCATAGGGCTGTATCTCCAAGTCTAGTAGATTCTTCTGATGCATTAGAATTTCTTATGAAACAAAATTTGAATCCCAATTCAATTGATAAAGATGGATATACTCCTATTTTTTCAGCTTGTGATCAATTTAGTCGTAATGCCCCTAAAATGGCACTAGAGATGTTGAAAATATTGTTAAAGAACAATAAAGTAGATGTTAATCATGTTTCAAAGGATGGTTATTTCCCTCTTTTAGAAGCAGTCAAAGAAAGTACTCCTGAAATAGTTAAGACTTTATTAGATCATAACGCAAATCCTAATCAGCGTTATAAAAATAAAAAAACACCTTTATTTGCAGGATTTGCTAATCAAAAATGGGATAATGCTGAAAGACTAGCTAAAAATGTTACCCTTTTAATTCCATATGCATCCGATTATGATGTAAAAGAAGTAGCCAAAATGGTAGGTGTTAAAAATTTTGAAACTTCAAACTGGATATGGGAGACAATGATGAATAAAATGACAAAATTTAATTTGTCAGCTGATGAACTAAATACAACGAATATTGTAAAATTATGTTTACAACACCCAGATTTTAGTAATGTTGATATAAATAAAAAAAATGCAGAAGGTAAAAATTTATTAAATATAGCTAAATTAAAAAAATATGAAGAGGTTATAAACTTATTAATACAAAAAGGAGCAAAAACATCTACTTAATCAAGTGGGTACACTGGTATCGAAATTTGTAAATTATTATCAGGACTATACATTCAAAAATTTCTTTAAAGCCCCCAACTGGTCGTAGATTGCATCTGCGACCAAAAAATTTTATTCGATACAAGATTTTTTTCTAAATCACATCCTTAAACTCAAAAATCTCTAATAATACGGTAGTTGTTTATCTATGCCATAATATATAATACAACTTTTGTAAACTTATGCTAGTACTAAAAGAAAAAACTTGTCAATCAATATCAGGACAAAAATAAAACCAATTTATCAAAAAAGCTTCATACAAGTTTAAAACATCGATTTTCACTAAAACATTAGGAAATGAGGTTTTAAAAGTGCATATACAATCCAGAAGTATGCTAATCTAGATATAGAAGATTTAAAAAGTGCGATAGAAAAATTTCATCCATTGGGTTAAAGTTGCTATATTGGTTTGGTGATTGAGAGCAAAAATAGTGAAAACATGGGTGTCCCCTTTAAAGATACTAGTGGGCCCAGTATGAATATTTTGATCAAGTTATCAACTATTGTAGCCTTAATCATAGCACCTCACATAGCAAGAAAACCTAAACTAGACATGACAAAACTCAATAGCTCATCTCAAAATATAGAACAACAACATAGTCATCATCATGGGAGATGTTGTGATCACTAATTATAGATCACTATTTTTTTCAAATGAAAAAAATAGTGGCTGAAAAATTTTTAGTATCACTACTTTTGTATTCTTCTAATTTTCTTAAAGTTCCAAGCATAAAATTATCAAATTCTTACCCTACTTCCGCTGTTTCAAATTATAAAATATAATTTTACTAATGTAATTACTGTAATTTTAAGTTAATTTAAATATTTATTTGCATTATCAAATATTTATTTGTATTTTTGCAATAAAGTTATTGCAAAATAGATTGTATTTAATATGTATAATATAAATAAATTAATAAATTCAAAAACATTATTCTTTTTTTTGCTTATAATACAGTTATCATGTGGAAATAAACCTTCTTCTTCTAAAAATCAAAAGACTGATAAATTAGAAGGAAAAAGAATATACATAAGTAATGAAATAATAAAAACCGATAAAATAAAGATTAATAATTTTATAAATAATCATAAAAATATAGTTGGATCAATATCTGATAATATTGAAAACATATTAGATGTTATCGCTTGTACTCCTTCTCAGCTTAGTGTAGGCGGAAAAGATTCAGATGTTGACAGAATTAAAATGGGTTCCAATGATTATGCATGTGGAGTTATATCTTATATATCTATGCATGGAATAAACAAAAAAACACCTTTGCCAGAGAAAAAAATAAATGAATTGATAAAAAATTACCCAAAAAATCCTACAAAATTTGATTTAGACAGTATTAAAAATCTTGCTAAAAAGTATGGTGTTCCTGAAAATAATATTAATCAATTTTCAGCAATTGCTATTCAATTATTAAATCAATTTAATTCTGGAACAATGCCTAAGGACATTAAGAATTTGTTTAGTGATGTAGAAATTATCGCAAAAGATACTAAAGATGAAATAAAAAAAAGTATTTTATCTGAACTTAAATCAAAAGGATCAATTATGCCTGTTTTAACACTAGGTTGTACGAGTAATTGGGTTACAATGATAGGTGCAGGTACAAATAAAAAAACCAATAAGTTAGATTTTATAATAAAACAAACAGACGGAACTATTTATGTAGAGAGTGAAGATGCTTTTTTAAATAAATTAGTTTTTAATAGAAAATCAGATCACATTCGCTTTTATCTTGGAAATAAAGAACATCAAGTATTGAGAATGTTAAAACCATATAATATGGGAAATTTAGAAAAAATTGCCAAGTTCGTTACCGACTTGTTTTATATTTCAGGCCTCCAACCAAAAACTTATTGTTTTATAACTACAAAGTAGAGAAGATACAATTCTATTCGGAGCTTCCGAGCAGTTTCCGAACTCCGGATCAAATATTTTTGATATTTGTAGATGACTTGTCCTGAAATAGGTTGACACAAAATCAACAAAAAATGGACAAAAAAACTAAAGAAAGAAAAATATTTAGTAGATCAGATCAACTAGATATAATACAAGAATACTTAACAACAAAACAGACAGCATCAGAGCTTGC
>JAAGZN010000731.1 GCA_024206165.1 Bacteroidota bacterium | reverse complement strand
TGCAAAATACAAGAAGCAATAGGTTTTATAGGAATGTCAACAAAATGACAGGAATGGGACTCGAACCCACGCCACCGAAGTGAATGATGCCTAAAACCAGCGCCTTAAACCAATCCAAAATCGTGCCTGTTTATTGTAACCTCAACAGCATGCATTAGGGTAACAGATACTAATTGCATGGGTGCAAATTACAGGCAGCAATAGGTTTTATAGGAATGTCAAAAAATGATAGGAATGGGACTGGAACCCACACCACCGAAGTCCCTGGTGACTACAACAGGGGCCATTGACCAATCATTCTTGCTTTTATAATGTAAATCAATCTTGCTTTTATAATATAACATCAATGGCATGCATTAGGGTACGAGATACTAACTACATGTGTGCAAACTTTAAGCAGCAAAAGTCTTTTTAGGAATGACAACAAAATGACAGCAGTGGGACTCAAACCCACGCAACCAAATTGACTGGTGCTTACAACCAGCGCCTTAGACCACTCGACAATCTTGCCTGTATACTGTAATATCAATGTCATGCATAACGGTAGCAGATGCTAACTGCATGTGTGCAAAATCAAGCAGCAATAGGTTTTATTGCGATGTCAACAAAATGTCAGGAGTGGGACTCGAACCCACGCCACCGAAGGGTCTGGTGTCAACCAATCGGTCATCCTGTCTTTATATTGTAACAGCGATTGCAAGCATGTGAATGGGTGATACTAAATACATGTGTGCCAAATTTAAGCAGCAATAGTTTTTAAAAGAATGTCAAAAAAATGCCAGGAGGGGGACTCGAACCCACAACACCAAAGTGACTAGACCCTAAAGCCAGTGCCTTAGACCACTCGACAATCCTGCCTGTATACTGTAATATCAATGTCATTCATAAGGGTAGCAGATACTAACTGCATGTGTGCAAAATACAAGCAGCAATAGGTTATATTGCAATGTCAGCAAAATGACAAGAGAGGGACTCGAACTCACGCCACCGAACTGACTTGTGCTTAAATCCAGCGTCTTAGACCACTCGT
>JAAGZN010000730.1 GCA_024206165.1 Bacteroidota bacterium | reverse complement strand
TGGAATCCACAACCGAGGACCCACAAGATCTTCCTGTGGTGCTGGTTCCAGACGACATCAGTGGACCAAACAGCCGAGTCCACCGCTTCAAGGATTTTCACTCCTACAATTTGACCAAGCCCACCTACCCGCGAGTGCTCAGGGACAACGACATGTCGGTCCAGTTCCTGAAGTTTAGAGGAAGATTCAATCCATTGAAATGTGCTCAGAGAGCTGCGGGTGCTGTAGTGTTTGCCAGGCGGAAGTTCAAGTCACTCCTTTCCCAGAAGTGCATCGGCAAGTATGACGATAATCGGAATGAAGCTGCTGAGGAAGGGCTCTGGCTCCTGACAGCCGAGTCCGCTGAACTGCTCGGCCCCCATCTGATCAAACTGCGTCCAATTCTCCGAGATATGGAAGTGATCGTCGTCAACTACAACTCCATTGAAGTGCCCGTGGCCCTGGGCAGACAAATGAGGAAGGACCTGGGGAGATGGGAGTCCAGAAACAACTTACCTCCCCAGTACTTCGTCCTCCGTCTACTAAAGAAGGACAGCCCTCTGGTGCAGCTCATCATGCATGACATTCACAAGCGTGGACACAACATCAGCCCAAACTCCTCAATGAAAACCTGCATACGCCAGGGGTTCCTTTGGTGCGGGTGTGAAGACACATTCAAGAACCTCAACAACTCCTGCATGTGGTGCACTCTCAAACGAGCCTCATTCAGAAAGTTAGTTCGTGAGCAAGCAATCCTTGGTCCTGACTCCACCCTCGAGCACCTCACGAGCGAGGAAATTTTGGACGTGGTAGT
>JAAGZN010000729.1 GCA_024206165.1 Bacteroidota bacterium | reverse complement strand
TGATTAAAAAAAATACTAAAAATATTTAGTACAGGCACAAATGTATAGATATTAGTAATCAAATACACTCAATAAAAAATAAAAAAAGAAATAAATATTAAAAAGGAGACTTAAAGTAAAATAAGAAAGTAATATTATAATGTAGAATATAAAAAAAATTATAATTGTATAATTCACAGAAAAAATGTAAATTATAAATAGCATTAATCAAAAATAATTTAAAATAGACAATAATAAAAACTATAAGAGAATAATTTAAAGAATAAAATCACTCTTTATGCAGCCTAGAGTAAATAAATTCTTTTAATATCTTCTTAATTTGAGAGTCAAAGCAAAATCGATCAAATATCTCATTAAAAATCAGTCTGATTATGCAATTAGGCTTTACGCTCAGTAACAAAATCGATCATAAATACCAATTAAAAAACGATCTGATTATGCAATTAGGCCTTTCGCCCAGTAAAAAAACCGATCTCATCATGCAATTAGGCCCTACGCCTAGTAGGAATTTAACAAAACTAATTAATAATTGCAACAATGAGCAACATAAACCACATCACAGGCGGAATAGTACTAACAGGAATATTCACAAGCTTCTGGGACATAAACATACTATCAAAAACATGGTACCTAATAACATGCATAACATACTCACTATTACCAGACATCGACCACCCCAAATCATTCATAGGAACAATACTAAAACCAATATCAAAATACATCGACAGAAACTACGGACACAGAACCATAACACACGGACTAACATTCTTCTTCGCAATCATCATCATAACATACATCACAGAAAAAACAATACTCAAAACAACAACATACACAATGATAGCCTTCTTCGCATACCTATCACACCTAATA
>JAAGZN010000728.1 GCA_024206165.1 Bacteroidota bacterium | reverse complement strand
TTGTGAAACAAGCGTTTTTTCCGTTAATTTTTATAAGCGTAGGCTTATAAAAATTTGGGGATGCGATCGCGGGTGAGCACAAAATCGGCGAATGGTTTTTTCCCTTTTTTATTATTTTTGCGAAGCAAGGCCTTATTGGGTTTTAAAGGGAAAAAAGGGAATGAGCGTGAAGAAGGAACGTAATGAAGCGTTTAGCGAATGAAGTGACTGATGAACTCCTTTAATGACAATTTTATTTTCTTTTGAATTAATTTTCACAACTTATAACAGGATTAAATATCTTTGCAAATATTGAAATATTTGATCAGCAGTCTGAAGACTACTGATAGCAGGAGTTTTTGCAATCTCATTCTTTTTTATAATCATTCTATAATTTTTTTTATTGCTTCACTTTAACAATTCTTCTTTTGCTTCTTTTAATGCCTCTATAAAAACATCATAGTAAATCTCAGTTTGGACTGGTTCATCGAAAAATTCGATTTTAATTTTATCTGGTCCTTCTTCCTTTTGCAAAATGCAGATTTCTTCTCGATTTATTCTGATGGAAATTGTTATTTCTTCATAATCCGGAGGACTTCCTATAACAATTTGGTAGCTCTTATTCATTATTTAGGTAAATTTTGAAATTCTCTGAAACCATTAAATAATCCTTCTCTAGAAATACTTACCCCTCTTCCTGTTATTTTATCATAAATTTCTATGCATCCATTTTTAGGATATTCAAAATGTTTATTTTTTGAATTAAGTATATCTCTCAAAACTTTCTCCCCAACTTGATTAGCATCTTTATGCGAAAATTTAATATTTTTAAAAGCTCCTGATCTTGAACTATGTTTTTGCAATCCTCTTCCAACGTTACTTAAATTATTTCTATTTGCTTTTGTTGCTGAGGAGATAAATTTCTCTGTGTCTTTAATGACGTTTTTAGGGATAGTCTGAGGCCTATTTCGACTATCAAAAATTCCTTTCAAATATTTATAAAGCTTATATCCCCTATAAGCATATCTACCAACCTTGGGTAGTTTATCTATTGGAGGCAATAAAGATGAATATACTATAAATTCACTAGCTTTACCTGCTAAACTTATTCCTTTTTTTCCATATTTTAAAATTTTTTCTAAAGTTGCCTTATTC
>JAAGZN010000727.1 GCA_024206165.1 Bacteroidota bacterium | reverse complement strand
GGCGCTGGTTTAAGGCACCAGTTACTTCGGAACCGTGGGTTCGAGACCCACTCCTGTCATTTTATTGACATTCCTATACAAAGTATTGCTTCCTTTATTTTGAACACCTGCACATGGTATCTCCTACCATCATCCATGCAATTGACCACACAACATACAGGCAGGATGACCGAATGGTCTAAGGAGCTGGTTTAAGGCACTAGACACTTCGAAGGCGTGGGTTCGAGTCCCACTCCTGCCAGTTTATTGACATTCTTATACGAAATATTGTTTCTCTGATTTCAAACACCTGCACATGGTATCTTTTACCATCATCAATACTATTGACCTCAAAACATACAGGCAGGATGGTTGTGTGGAATGAACTGCTTGTTTTAGGCACCAGTCACTTTGGTGGCGTGGGTTCGAGTCCTACCATTGTCATTTTATTGACATTCCTAAAGAAAGTATTGTTTCCTTTATTATGAACACCTGCACATGGTGTTATCTACACTCATCCATGCAATTGCCTACAGAACATACAGGCAGGATGGCCGAGTGGTCTAAGGCACTGGTTTACGGCACTAGACACTTTGATGGTGTGGGTTTGATTCCCCTCCTGTCAGTTTGTTGACATTCTTATGCGAAGTATTGTTTCCCTTATTTCAAACACCTGCACATGGTTTCTTCT
>JAAGZN010000726.1 GCA_024206165.1 Bacteroidota bacterium | reverse complement strand
TTCTGTCCATGGGAACAGCCTAGAACTTATTACACCTAGGGTTTCTTATAGTTCCCCATAAGACTTAGTGAAAACTTAGCCCTGCAATAAGATTTCACCTAAATTTCATATAAAGTACGCCTTTGGGATGGAATAAAACGATTCCGTTTACTCTAAAATGTTTTAAACAACCGTATTACAACAGTTCTATCCATAGTAATAGCCTAGAACTTATTACACCGAGGGTTTATTATAGTTCCCCATGAAACTTAGTGAAAACTTAGCCCTGCATTAAGAGTTCACCTCAATTTCTCAAAAAGTATGCCTTTCGCACAGAATAAAACGATTCCGTTTGCTCTAAAACGTTGTAAACAAACGTATTACAACATTTCTGTCCATAGGAACAGCCTAGAGCTTATTACACCGAGGATTTCTTATAGTTCCCCATGAAACTTAGTGAAAACTTAGCCCTGCATTAAGAGTTCACCTCAATTTCTTTTAAACTACGCATTTCCCATGGAATAAAACGGCTCTCTTTGCTCTAAAACGTTGTAAACAAACGTATTACAACGGTTCTGTCCTTGGGAACAGCGTAGAACATTGACACCCAGGGTTTCTTATAAGAAAGCGTTGAAG
>JAAGZN010000725.1 GCA_024206165.1 Bacteroidota bacterium | reverse complement strand
GGATTAAATGCCTTTTTGCAACCTATAATTTTGGGTCAACTTTGATAAAAAGCCATTGGCTAACCATCAGGCTCTTTCCAATTTCGGCTGATTGGAAATGAAAAACTTCAACTGACCAACCCGCCCTCTTTCTAAGGCTGTAATAGTCTAATATTGCTCACTGAATACTCCTAACTGGATTAAAAGCCTATTTGAAACCTTTTATGTTGGTCAACTTTGATAAAAAACCATGAGCTGACCATCAGGCTTTTTTCAATTTTGGCTGATTTGAAATGAAAAACTTGAACTGACCCTGCTCTCTTTCTAAGGCTGTTATACTCTAATATTGCTCACTGAACACTCCTCACTGGATTAAAAGCCTATTTGCAACCTTTTATGTTTTGTCAACTTTGATAAAAAACCATGGGCTAACCATCAGGCTTTTTCAAAGTTTGGCTGATTTGAAATGAAAAACTTCAACCGACCAACCCCGCTCTCTTTCTAAGGCTGTTATAGTCTAATATTGCTCACTGAACACTCCTAACTGGATTAAAAGCCTATTTGCAACCTTTTATGTTGGTCAACTTTGATAAAAAACCATGGACTAACCATCAGGCTTTTTTCAATTTCGGCTTATTTGAAATGAAAAACTTTAACCGACCACTTTGCTCTGTCTCTAAGGCTGTTATAGTCTAATATTGCTCGCTGAACACTCCTTACTGGATTAAATGCCTTTTTGCAACCTATAATTTTGGGTCAACTTTGATAAAAAGCCATTGGCTAACCATCAGGCTCTTTCCAATTTCGGCTGATTGGAAATGAAAAACTTCAACTGACCAACCCGCCCTCTTTCTAAGGCTGT
>JAAGZN010000724.1 GCA_024206165.1 Bacteroidota bacterium | reverse complement strand
GTTTATTCCGACATTATTTAGCTAGAATGAGAAGAAAATCTAAGTGTTATAGTAAATGTGTAAAAATGCTAGAATATTCTATAAGGCTATTAATTGCTAAAAGAAATAATTATTTATCTATAATTAGGTAGCAATGCCCTTCTTTCGCATTTTTAAGTAACTTTCTAAAGGAATTGAGGATTCATTTTTAGATTTTACTTTATCATATAACTTAACATCTTCATGCATCTCAAGCTCATCAATCATCTTATTATAATCTTTCATACTAAGAATAACACCAATTTTTTCTCCATTATTATTAGTTATATATTTTGGATTCACTGACATAATAATTAATCAAATATAATAATACATGTACAACTTAAAAATACACAAAATATCAATAATTTAAAAATATAATAATTTAAATAATTTCTCTAATCCAAAACTTCAATTTATCAATCTTTTCCTCACAATAACTCAGCAAATTATAAAAAGAAAACTCATTAAGCAAAAAAATTAAATTATCATCCTTAAAACTATAATAACCATCCTCACTAAAAATAATATGATCAACAACAGCAATATCTATAAAATTACCAACCTGAATCAACTTACCAGTAACCTCAATATCACACATCGAAGGACTCAAATTACCACTAGGATGATTATGAACCAAAACAATCTTAAAAGCCCTCTTAATCAATGCACCACAAAAACCTCCTTAACACAAACCAAAGTCTCATTACAAGTACCCATAGAAACAAGCTCAACACCAATAACCCTATCATAACCATCAAGACTAACAACCCACAAATTCTCCCTACCCCTACTAACTCTATTCCTTCTCAACAAAATATCCTTCATCAACTCAAAAATAGACGCCGGAGAGTAAATAATATCCTTCTGATGCGATTTTAATCTAATATTCATAATCAATTATCAAAAATAGAATTCTCTGCCAATAAGTAATACATATCATATAAAGTCTCAAAAGGATCTTCATTTTTAGTAAAAGAAAGATCTATAAAGTCTTTAACAATAAAATTATATAGATCAATTTCAGCAAGATCAATTAAATCAGGCCTTTTTGTAAATGAACTACTATTAATTAATAATTTAATGAAATTCTTAGGCTCCTTAACCAAACTAATTAATTCACTAAACTGCTCAATAGTTAAATTTTCAGAAATTATATTAAATATAACTTCTAATTTTTTTGAAATTTTTTTTCATAATCTAAATTAAGATATATAAGGCAGTTATAAATCCTTTATATATTAAAATTAACGATATATAATTCACAATTATATTAAATAGATATTTAATAAACAAATAAATAAGAATTGTTTATGTATTTTAATTCAGTTATTTTTAAAAATATTGATCCTAAAATAGCTTTAAACTGTATAATATGACGTTCGGACAAAGAATAATGTACTGTAGAAAAAGAAAAAAAATTTCTCAAGCTGAATTAGGAAACCAATCTAATATTTCCAAAGATATAATAGGAAAATATGAAAGAGATGAAATAAAGCCATCGATAGAAAAAGCAAAAATAATAGCAAATGTATTAGAAGTAACATTAGATTATTTAACAGGAAATAGTAAACTAGAAAAAATTGATCAAAACTTAATAAAGCGAATGGAAATAATAACTCAAATGTCTGAACAATCTAAAAACCAGTTAATACATTTGATTGATATATATATAAAAGATTATAAATCTAAAATTAGTTGAAATAACTTAAATCACTTAAAGTAAAAATATTGTCATCCTGAATGAAATGAAGGATCTATTTCTAAAAGGGGATTGATAAAATAAATTTAGACCTAAAATCCCTTATCCATCTTATAAACACCTATTTTTTTAAATCCCTATAAAAATTCTGATGAGATCCTAAACCTATTAAAAAAACCTCTGTTTCATTAAATAAATAAGCTAACAACATAAGTTGATTTATCATCTTAAACTTATAAACAAAAACACCATTCAATTCTCCAGTCTTAACTTTCCCTATTGAAGGGTTTTTAGCAATAATTTTAATAGCTTTATCAAGATCTCTTTTTTGATTCTTATGCAATTTTTTAATCTGCTTTTTAAAATTGGCAGTCTGTTTAATAGTTAGCATAAATTAATCATCAAAATCATAATCGAATAACTTCTTATTCTTAATTTCCTCCTTAGAAACTAAAATATTTTTGATAAATTCATAATTCATTTCAGGATTTTCTTCAGCAATTTTACCAATTTTAGCCCAATATTCAATTTGACCAGCAAGAGATCTATTTAATGCTTTAGATATAATTCTAGCTTGATCTATAATTTTGCTAGAAAGTTTTACAGCTTGTGACATTTTTTTATACTTAATGGTTATATAACAAATATAATACTTATTAAAACAATATGCAACTACAAGTCGCTAATAATAAATTAAAAAAATAGCTATAATTGTCAATAGGACCTAATAAAGTTATTGATGGTGACCATTCTAAAATTGAAAGAATTTTCTCTTTTAATTTTCTTTTTATGAGTATAATTAAACCATCAAATTATAAATTGTAATATAAATATGTCGTTTTGATTTTAATAAAATATTTATAGAAAACAAAATTTTTAATCTTTTTAGTGAAAATACAATAACACAGAAAACTTTTTTTAGTAATAAATTATTTTAATAGAATATTTACCAATAACAATTACAATTGATTAAAATTACACTTAGATTATTTTGCTTTTATATGTTAATAAAATGAAGGAAATAAATAAAGATATATCGATCAGGAAACTATTAAAAAAAGTCACTAAGATAAAAACAATTAAATTTGAACTATGCAATTATTGGGACGGTGATCTATGCGCAATAGGATTATGCCAAGATGATAAAGTTTTATATATCTCAAGTTATAATTATATAAATCAGGAAGAATTGAAATATGATTTCTTTCTAGAAAAACAAATTAATCATGAAAAATATTTAGAAATAGAAAAAGGAGAAAAGCTTTCCTTTTTTGAAATGATAGAAAAAATAAAAGAAATTTTTGATAATAAAATAAAATTTAAAAAACTAGAAAAAGAAATTAATGACATTTTAGCTAACTGGGATCCAATTGGAGTAACAAAACCATTATCTTATGATGAATATAAATCTTATATTCCACAAATTATTAGAAACTCTAAATCCCTAAAATTATTGAAAGAATTTTTAATAAAACTTGAAAAGGATTTATTAGGAATTGAAATAAATCAAGAAAACTTAGATTATATTAATAAAATTACACAACAAATATATTATATTTGCAATAAATTATAATTCGAAATAATGTTATTAACAATAAAAACAACTCATAACCCAGCAAAAGATATAGGATGGATATTTCATAAAAATCCCAAAAATCTAAGAACAATTAATTGGAAATATGGAAAATTACATATCTTTTATCCAAAACTATCTGATGAAGTTTGCGAAATAGCTTTGTTAATGGAAATAAATATTATAGATATAATAAGAAGCTCACGCAATAAAAAACTTAGACTAGATCAATATGTTAACGATAGACCTTTTGTGTCTTCATCCTTCTTAAGTGTTGCAATGACTAAAGCATTTGGCTCTGCAATTCAAGGTAAATGTGATGAAAAACCAGAATTAGCTAAAACAAATATACCTATAGAAGTAAATATCCCTGTTTTACCTTCACCAAATGGTGGCGAAATTATTATAAAAAAATTATTTGAACCATTAGGTTATAAAGTAAAATTGAAAAAATATTTATTAGATAAGAAATTCCCATCTTGGGGAGAAATTAAAATACCGACCATCTGAAGATGGTGGAATTATTATCTTGACTGTAAGTCGCAATAAGCTCTAAAGAGCTACTCTAATTGTAAGTTTTCAATGTTACCAATTTTATGAGCATCTATATGGTTATTTATATATTCAT
>JAAGZN010000723.1 GCA_024206165.1 Bacteroidota bacterium | reverse complement strand
GTTTATTCCGACATTATTTAGCTAGAATGAGAAGAAAATCTAAGTGTTATAGTAAATGTGTAAAAATGCTAGAATATTCTATAAGGCTATTAATTGCTAAAAGAAATAATTATTTATCTATAATTAGGTAGCAATGCCTAAAATTTCAGACAATATTTTAAATGAAGATTATACTTATACAGACAAATTAGAAATTATAGAAAAAATGCTAAATCATTTTTATGATAAAAGAAGAAGATATGGTATTAAAGATACTCTTTTTAGTGAATTAGTAATTATTAGATATAATTCTTTAAAAAGATTTAATTTAAATAAAGAAGAAATGAACAAAAGAAAAAATTTTTATTTAGAATATTATAATTTAGAACATATAATACAAGCACAAAATAATCTACAAAATAACTTAATGAAGCTTTTAAAAATTTAATATTAGTAATTATAATCTATTATTATTGTTTACCATAACGTAAGCACAAATAACAAGTTTTCAATTCTTGAAATTATTATAGTATATTTAATTTACCAAATTAACTTAAGCTGCCTAATATATAAAATTTGTCATGTTGAGCCCGCGAAACATCTATTTTAAAAGAAAGAACTTCTTAAAAAATTGGATCCTTCCTTATGCTTTGAATGACAATAATTTATTTTAATTTTATATATGCAATATTTAAGTTAATTAACATAAGTTGTAAGTATTAAAATTATACTACTTCCATTTGAAAATGTTCTGATAATTGGTCTTTTCTATATGAAAATAATTGGTTTTAGATACATCTTGACATACGTCGAGTATAGTCTAAAAAATCTATATTATCCTGAACATATTTTAAATAAACTTTAAAAATATACTAAAAGTATATGAAGATGCGAAAAAAGGTCGTTGATACTCAGCAAGTTATGATCAATTTTTCTTACATCTTTAAGTGGAAGTAGTATAGATATTTCGCTTACTCAATATGACAATTAAAAAATATGGCTCAATTTTCATTAATTCAGTATATTAAACTTTTATCAAGATATACTAAAAGTATATGAAGATGCTGAAAAAGATCGTTGATACTCAATGAGTTATAATCGATTTTTCTTACATCTTCAATTGGAAGTAGTATATATCTGAAATTGATTATTTACTAGTGGAAACCTATTATCAGAATTATAAATACTAAATTTAGAATGCAAAAGAAAAATAAAGTAGATACAAAATCATTTGAAAATAAATGGTATGCTCATTGGCAAGAAAAAGGGTATTTTGAGTCCAATCCTAATCCCAAAAAACAACCTTATACTATAGTAATGCCTCCTCCCAATGTGACAGGAATTTTACATATGGGACATGCATTAAATAATACGATTCAAGATATTTTAATAAGAAAAGCTAGAATGGAAGGCAAAGAGGCCTGCTGGGTTCCTGGAACTGATCATGCTTCAATAGCAACTGAAGCTAAGGTTGTTAATATGCTTAAAGAAAAAGGAATAGAAAAGAGTTCTTTGACAAGAGAAGAATTTCTAAAATATGCTTGGGAATGGAAAGAAAAACATGGTGAAATTATAATAGATCAATTAAAACATCTTGGGATTTCATGTGATTGGAGTAGAAATAAATTTACTTTAGATGAAGATCTTTCAAAATCTGTGATTCAATATTTTATTAAACTGTATGATGAAGAATATATTTATAGAGGCAATAGAATGATAAACTGGGATCCTATTGGACAAACAGCTATTTCTGATGATGAAGTTATTCATAAAGAAGTTGATGGGATATTATATCATATTAAATACAAAATATCAGATTCTAATAAATATGTAATAATAGCCACATCAAGACCCGAAACAATTATGGGAGATGTAGCTATTTGTGTAAATCCTAACGATAAAAGATATTTAGATATTGTAGAAAAACATGCTATAGTTCCTCTTATCAATAAAAAGATACCTATCATACAAGATGAATATGTATCCATGGATTTTGGAACTGGCTGTCTTAAAGTTACTCCTGCTCATGATATTAACGATGCTAAATTAGGAATTAAACATAAGTTAGAATCAATAGATATTTTAAATGATGATGGCACTTTAAATAAAAATGCTCAAATATTTATTGGAGAAGATAGATTTGAAGCTAGAAAAAAGATAATACAAAAATTAAAGGAAAATAACTTAGTTGTTAAAGAAGAAAAATACAAACAAAATATAGGATTTTCTGAAAGAACCAATGCTATCGTAGAGCCCAAAATATCTAAGCAATGGTTTATAAAAATGGAAGAACTCACTAAACCTGCTTTAACAAATGTATTAAATGAAAATATCAAATTTCATCCAAACAAGTTTATTAATATGTATAAATCATGGATGAATAATGTAAAAGATTGGTGTATTTCTAGACAATTATGGTGGGGACATAGAATACCAGCTTATTATTTAAAAGATGGATCTTTTGTTGTTGCTGAAAATATAGAAAAGGCATTATCAAAAGCTCAAAATATTACAAATGATAAAACTTTAACGAAAAAAGATTTAAAACAAGATGAAGATGTTTTAGATACATGGTTCTCATCAAGTCTATGGCCAATAAGTGTTTTTAATGGAGTTATAGAATCAAATAATGAAGAAATAAAATATTATTATCCTACAAATGACTTAGTTACTGCTCCTGAAATTATTTTCTTTTGGGTTGCAAGAATGATAATTGCTGGTTATAAACTTAAAAATGATAAACCTTTTAACAATGTTTATTTTACAGGCATAGTTAGAGACAAAGAAAAAAGAAAGATGTCTAAATCTTTAGGTAATTCCCCAGATCCTATAAAACTAATGGATAAATATGGAGTTGATGGAGTGAGATCTGGAATGCTCTTTTGTGCTCCAGCTGGTAATGATCTTCTTTTTGATGAAAAGCTTTGTGAACAGGGTCGCAATTTTTCTAATAAGATTTGGAATGCTTTTAATTTAATTAAATTATTTTCTAAGAATTCTGATAAAAATAGAAAAACTAAAAAGAAAGATGAAATTGCTATTAAATGGTTTGAAGCAAAATTAAATCATGATTTAGAAAATATACAATCATCTTTTAAAAATTTTAGATTGTCTGAGGCTTTGATGATTGTCTATAAATTAGTTTGGGATGATTTTTGTTCTTGGTATTTAGAAATGATAAAACCTGCTTTTAAGGAAAAGATTCCGCAACAAGTTTATAATAAAACTATCGAATTCTTTGAAATTTTATTAAAAATTTTACATCCTTTCATGCCTTTTATTACAGAAGAAGTTTGGCATTTGATTAAAGAAAGAAAAGAAGATGAATGTTTAATTATTAGTTCATGGCCTTCATCTCAAAAATATGATCAAAATATTTTGAAAACTTCAGAATATGCTTTTGAATTTATAACTAAATTAAGAAAACTCAGATCTGATAATAATATCTCAAACAAAGAAATTATAAATGTTTATTATGATAGCATTAACAAAAAATGGCTAGAGACTTTTAAAGATAACATACAAAATCTTTGTTGTTGCAAGTTTGAAGAAAATATGAGTGATCAAAAAAATAATCTTTCTTTAAATATTGGAGATTCAATTTTTTATGTTCCGATTAAAAAAAATATAAACTTTAAAGAAGAACAAATTAAAATTGAAAAAGAAATAAAATATTATAAAGAGTTTTTAACATCTATTATTAAAAAACTAAAAAATGAGATGTTTATAAATAATGCTCCAAAAAAAGTTATTGATATTGAGAACAAAAAGAAAAATGATGCTGAATTAAAAATTAAAAATCTTGAAAAAACTTTAGAATCTTTAATTTAAAAACATTAATTAAATAACTCATTAATTCCTAAAAAATAAATTACTAAATTTAGATTTTTCAAAATTGTATTTATTTAATTTAAATAATTAATAAGCAGTGAAAATGTAGAAATAATTTGCATTTATAATATATATTGCTTATATTTGTAATAAGAATTGTTAATAAACAATATAATTAGTGCCTGATAGAAAACTCTTAATTTTTAATATTTTAGCATCAAATTTTTATTATCAAAATAGGTTTTCTCATTTTATATCAACATATTTTATTAGTGATAGATACCGATTGTATTTTTTCTATAATATTT
>JAAGZN010000722.1 GCA_024206165.1 Bacteroidota bacterium | reverse complement strand
GTTTATTCCGCCATTTTTTAGCAAGAATGCGAAGAAAAACAAAATGCTATAGCAAAAGTACAGAAATGCTAGAGTATTCTATTAAACTTTTAATGGCTAAATGGAATGGAGAGATATCTATATTAAATTAACAATACCTTTAGCTGTATTTAGTATACCTTTTTGTATACCTTCTTTTTTGCCTCTGTCTATAAATTTTTTTGCTAATGACATGACTTTTTCTTCATTTTGTGTCGCTTCTTGTAGTAAATTTAATAATTTTTCTTCATTTTTACCACTATCCAATAAAAAAATATAGCTTATTGCTCTATCTAAATATGGAATTTGAGGGATGATAAGTTTTAATTGGTCCATATTGTTTTCAAAGAGTTTTATGAAATCTCTCATTATTCCATATTTTAATAGTAACTCTACGAATGCTGCTTTTTCATCTTTTGTTATTTCTTCTTCTTTTGTGGATTGGAGATCTATTACATGAATTTTTCTGAACATTAGATCTTGGGCTAGTTCTGGGGTTTCGAATATTTCTAACAGGTTATGTGGACCTGTATATGGTTTTTTTCCTGCATATATTATGATGTTTAATATTATTGGGGCTTTTGTTGTTTTCTTTTCTTTCATGTGTTGACGGATTAGTGAGGTATTGTATTCTAGTATTCGGATCCCCATATGTTTGTCATTTGTACTTTGATGTTCTAATAGTGTATATATATGCATTTGTGTTTTCTATCTTTGTTTTGAATATTAGATCTGAGTGTTTATCTGTGTATTCTTCTGTTATGAAACTTTTGTTTGTTAGTTGTAGTTTTTTTGTGTCTATCTTTTTAAAAATTTCTGGTGGTAGGTGGTGTTTGAATAGGTCTATTGTTACTTCTGGATTTGAGAATGCTTCTTTGAAGAATTGGTCATGTAGGTTTGGGCTTTTTTCTTTTGACATAATATATTGTATCTTAAATTTGAAACCATAAGTTACTCAATTATTTCGAATTTTGATTCATCAGTGCTTATTTTAACTTTTTGTGTGGTAAAGTCAAGCCTTTTGTAATGACTAAATATTAATATTGAATATTTATTAAGTGTATATTATTTCTTTTTTGATATTGTTTCGATGTCTTTTTTTGTTAGGCCTGTTGTTTTTTTGACTAAATCTAAAGAAATACCATGTTTTAACATACTTTTAGCTGTATTTAGTATTCCTTTTTGTATTCCTTTTTGTATTCCTTTTTGTTCTATAGCTTGTCTTACTGTCATAATTTCTTTATCTATTTCTGGAGATATTCCGCTAAATAATTCTGTTACTTTTTCTATTGGATGATTTTTTGAGTTTAACATGTCGGTTACAAAGATTAATATCCCTTCGACATATCTTTCATCGTAATAGTTTAGTAACACTTTAAATTTACCACTTTTCTTT
>JAAGZN010000721.1 GCA_024206165.1 Bacteroidota bacterium | reverse complement strand
GTTTATTCCGCCATTTTTTAGCAAGAATGCGAAGAAAAACAAAATGCTATAGCAAAAGTACAGAAATGCTAGAGTATTCTATTAAACTTTTAATGGCTAAATGGAATGGAGAGATATCTATATTAAATTAACAATACCTTTTTATTTATATTACTTGAAAATATATTATTAAAATTTTGAAAAGCTATTGGTGGAGCATCATTTAACATATTTTTTTGTCCTTCTACATCATTTATAATATTTGCATATTGAAAATAATCGTTATTTATCATTTTATGCCTTTTGATATGTTTTGAGCAACATAACAAGAAAAATATATAAAATTTAAATATTATCAAGTATTTTATATTATATCTCATAGTAATAGCATTGTATTTTTAGTGTTTAAATATATAAATTTTTTTTATTATTGTCCTAGAATTAATAGATAATTATTGTTTATATTAATATTTTAATACCGCAATATGGATGTATTCATATTTTAAAATTTAATCAATTAACAACTTTATAAATTATCTTTTGATAAAAGTTCTATTTTCTTTTATGAATGAAATAAAATCTTTATCTCCGTTAATAATAGAAGCTTTTATAGGTGAAATATAATTGATTTGATGATTATCAAATGAATATATTATTTGTGGACATATTTTTTTTAAAATTCTTTGAAGATTTTCATGATATCCTGAAATTTTAAAAATTATAGAAATACAATTGATATTAGCACCTTTTGCAACTAAATATTTAGTTATTTTTTTATTAGCTACTAAACAACAACAAATTAATGCATTATTCAATTTTTCTTTAAACTTTTGTATTAATATTATTCTATACTCATTTGATTCTAATTTTATTTTTAAATTGTAAATCATATCTGTTATAATATCAGATACTATGGAATCATAACCTTTTAAGCAAGCATTATATAATGGTAGCCAGTCATAATTAGTTTCGATATGAGGATTAGCATTTTGTTTTAATAAGTACTTAAAAGCTTTTTTATTTTGATAAGATAAGAAAATAGGTGTTTCATTATTTTCATTTGTACTATCAATATTCAAACTATTATTTAATAAAAATTTTATTGTTTCTAAATTTTTATTTTTGCAATAAGGTTGATTTGCTGCTAGATGTAAAGGAGTATCGCAATTATAATTTTGACAATTAAAAGAAGAAAATTTATTTAAATATCTTAGAATTTCAATATTCAAATATTTTGATGCTAATAATACACAATTTTCTTTTTTAATATTAATATTTGTTAGATCAGCTTCTAGGTTTTGTAAATTAATTATAAAATCTATATTTCCATACTTACATGCTTTTAAAATTAACGTTTCATTATTATCATCTATCATATTAATATTAAAATTTTTATCTTCATGTACCATTTTATTAAAATTTTCGATATCATTTTTTTTAATCAATTTTGAATAATTTTGAAATGTTAATTTAGTATTACTAAAATTATCATTATTTAATGATTTGCAATCTTTTATCTTATTTACAAAAGACTTTTCTCCATTATTTATGATATCACTATTATTGGTTAAGTTATTATTCAATTTCAAAACGCTTTTATTATCAATTTTTTTTTCATTTTCGAACATGTTAAAATCTCCCTTATAAATTATAAGATTATTGATTTTATTAAATAATAACTTTTGTTCTTTAATCAATTTTGAATACTCATTATTTAGATGATTTGATTTTAATATCATTGTTTTATTTAGTTCTTCTTGTTCTTCAGTTTTTTTATAAATAAAATGTTGAATAAGAAAATGGTCTTCACAATACTCTTTATTTTGTTTTAATTGATTATAAGCTTCAAGATCAGTCTCTTTTAAGGCAATAAGCATATCTAAAACTTTTTGTTCATCTTCGTCAAGTATCTTATTTTGATATTCTTTATATGAGCTATTTTGCAATTCAGAAGATATTACTATAGCTCTTTTTTCATTATTTTGTTTTAAGATATCTATTTCATTTATAAAATTAATAATATCCTCGTCATTAGGTTTTAATGAAGAATAGAGAGGTTGATTGTTCATGTATTTATAATTTTTAGAAGTGCAATTATAGCTAATTAATAAAAAAGCATAAATTAATATTGTATATTTGATAATATTCATGGTTATGTTGGTTGTTTATTTTAATATTTATTACGATTTCGAATATATGTATATATTATAAATTATCATATTGTTTTTTATTAAATGATTTAGTTATTATTAAAAATAATGATACATCTAATCAATACATTTTGCATTTAAACTATACTTATACTAATTTTGTTCAATTGAGTTTGCATTAAAATTTATATAGGATGTTTGAAAATATGTTTTTTGAAATTTGAGTTTTATCTACTTTTCTTTTGAAGTCATTTATTAAATAAAAATTATTAGACACAATTATGATTAAACTAAAAGAGATACTTAAAAATATTTCTATTTCAAAAATTGAAGGATCTCAAGATATTTTAGTGAAGGGTATTACTATTGATACGAGGCTGATAACTAATGATACTAATCTATTTATAGCAACTAAAGGTTATTATGATGATGGTCATAAACATATTGATGATGCAATAAACAAAGGATGTAATATTATTATTTGTGAAAAATTACCTGCTAAGCTTAATGATCAAGTTACATATGTTGAGATTGAAGAATTACAAAAAAATTTAGGAATCATAACTTCAAACTTCTATAACAATCCTTCTTCTAAAATAAAACTCATTGGTATTACAGGAACAAATGGTAAAACAACTACTGCAACAATTTTATATGATATTTTTAAAAACTTAGGATATAAAGTAGGGCTTATTTCTACTATACATAATATAATTAATAATCAGATAAAAAAAACAAATCATACTACTCCGAGCATCATTGAAATAAATAAACTATTATCAGAAATGATAGAGGCAGGATGTGAATATTGTTTTATGGAAGTATCATCACATGCTATTGATCAAAATAGAATTTATGGTTTAGATTTTGTAGCAGGCATATTTTTAAATATTTCTCAAGATCATCTCGATTATCACAAAATTTTCCCAAATTATATAAAAACGAAGAAGAAATTTTTTGACAATTTATCTAAAGAATCATTTGCTCTATATAATGCTGATGATCCAAATGGTAAAGTAATGATTCAAAATTGTAATGCAAAAATTAATTCTTTTAGCTTACAAAGTCCTTCTGATTATAATGCAAAGTTACTTTCAAACTCTTTAGATTTTATGGAAATGAAAATAAATGATAAAGTTATTTATACTAAATTTCCAGGTAATTTTAATGCTTATAATTTTATAGCAGCCTATGCTTGTTCAACTTTGTTAGATCAAGATTTAGAATCTATATTAATACAATTATCTGATATTGAACCTCCTAAAGGAAGATTTAATTTTATTCCTAATAATAAAGAAATATATGTCATCATAGATTATGCACATACCCCCGATGCTCTTCAAAATGTGCTTTCTGCAATTTCTCAAGCTAAAGATAAAGATTCTTCAGTAATAACTGTTATTGGATGTGGAGGTAATAGAGATAAAGAAAAAAGACCTATGATGGGAAGAATATCTTCTAAATTAAGTACGAAAACAATTTTTACTTCTGATAATCCTAGAGATGAAAATCCTAATGATATAGTTAATGATATGATTTCGGGAGTAAGTGAATTAGATCAAAATAATATTATAACAATCATAAATAGAAGAGAAGCTATAAAAACAGCACTTCTTTTGGCTCAACAAAAAGATATAGTTCTCATTGCTGGCAAAGGTCACGAAGATTATCAAGAGATTGAATCAATTAAACATCATTTTGATGATATGGAAGTGGCTAAAGAGTTTTTATAAAAAATTGTAATATTATTAATTTTTGTTTAAATTACTGTATAAATTAAATAGGAAATCATGAAAAATTTATTATTATTGTATTGAATCTTTCATGCAGTAAGCCTAATAGTTCAAATGACACAACTGACGATGATAGTATCTCAAATTCTACTAACAATTCACCTTCAAATACCCAATCAAATTCCCCAAATCAAATAAATAGTGATGGAAATTCTTCAAATACCCAATCAAATTCTTCAAATCAAATAAATAGTGATGGAAATTCTTCAAATACCCAATCAAATTCCCCAATTCAAACAAACTCTGATGGAAATTCTTCAAATACCCAATCAAATTCCCCAATTCAAACAAACTCT
>JAAGZN010000720.1 GCA_024206165.1 Bacteroidota bacterium | reverse complement strand
TCCACGTGGACCAGCTCACCGGTGTCCGCAACGCCTCGCTGTACGACTTCGCGTACGGGGAGGAGAAGGGGCCGGGGAACGTCCACAGCAAATGGCCGGCGATCGGGCAGTGCGGACTCACCGGCGGCTGGCGCCTGCGGAGAGGATGGAGCGGTGCAGGAGCAGAGGCAGACCTTGAGAGAAGGGGCCGCCACTCCGGTTCGAGCCGCGGGACAGCCATGTTGGTGCCTCGGGCCAGTCGCTGGTGACGAGCCTCGGCGCTGGTCGAGGGCCGAGGGTCGAGGGCTGAGGTCGCGTCGGCCACGGGTGCGGGCAAGATGGCACCCGGCGCCTCGACTTGCAGCACGGCCACGTCGCTCGGCGCCTCGACGTTGTCGAGCCTGTTGGTAGGCACGGTGGCGGAGTCGGCCGCGGCGACGTTGCCCAAGTTGGCGTCAGGGAGGACCCGCGGAGCCCAGTATCCGCGGCGACGCCCGAACCTACAAGGAGGAATCAGTAAAAGTCCCTCATCACCATCAGACTAACCTCATCAGGAAAGCCCAGCTGCGGAGGAGATCCTTGCTCCCGCCATACCAGAGCCACAACGCGGTCATGATGACGAGGAGCAGCCAGGCCCACCACGGGTCGGAGGAGGTGCACTCCAGCAACTTCTGGGCGAAGCACGTGCTGTCCACCAGCATCTTCATGAGGTCGGAGGCGGCCACCAGCTCCACGTCGGAGAAGTCGGTGAGATTGGTGCCTTCTTGGGCCCACCGGTAGAGATCTTCGAACAACCTGGGGGCAGGGAGATACAAGGGAGCGTGGTGATCTCTTACCAGCAGTGTCTGAAGCGATCTGTGTTCAGGCCAGACAGGAGGGAGGAAGCGGTAAAGTTGTACTTGGGGGAAGGGCACATCAGCTGTAAGTCCACCTGCAACGCAGCGTCAGGAAGAGTCAAGTGGCGAGCTCACCTCCATGATGCGTAGTTCTTGCCAATCCCAGAAGAAGATGTTGAGAGGGCGGTGGTGGTTGTAGCACAAACCTAGCTACGATCCAGCTCCCTAACATCGACCTGAGGCGTGGCCCCTACTTCCGGTCGAACCGGGAAACGCCGGCTGCAGGCCCCGGTGTGATGTTCGCTTGTTCCATTTCCGCCCAAAAGCAGGGAGTATGGAAACCCAGCGCGGCGTTCGTTGGTTCCCAACACCCAGCACATCTGGAGTTCAGGCCGCTACGTGCCAAAGACACTGTTATGACCATGTGAATATTCCATCACAGGGAGCGGATGACCCTGATGCTGCCCAAGGCTCCAGAGAGCAGTCTGGCCGAGCGGGTGCGCCACCAGAGCCGGCCCACCTTCAGCTCCCGAGCCTGAATGCGGAGGGAGCGCCGCACGGGCACCGCCCTCGCCTACGTGGAGGACGGGTGGACCAAGTACCCGGCCTACCTGGGCGACCGGAGCCACGACCACCGGAGCCTGCACGGCAGCAGGATTGACCACCAAAGCAGCGTCCATGCCGAAGCTGTTAGGGGGTTTATCTGGAGCAGTGAAAATCCAGATACACTCTCTAGCAATAAGGTATGCGGCTCCTCACGCGGAAAAACAGCCGCAAGCCGCCGCCTGCAGAAAAGCCCGCCAAACCGC
>JAAGZN010000719.1 GCA_024206165.1 Bacteroidota bacterium | reverse complement strand
GGCGTACTTTAACAGAAATTGAGGTGAACTCTTATTGCGGGGCAAAGTTCTCACTAATTTTTAATTGGGATCTATAAGAAACCCCCGGTGTATAGGTTCTAGGCTGTTCCCAAGGACAGTACTGTTGTTTTACGTATGTTTACAACGTTTTAGATCAAACGGAATCGTTTTATTCCATGGGAAATGCGTACTTTATATGAAATTGAGGAGAACTATTATTGCGGGGTAACTTTTTACTAGGTTTCATGAGGAACTACAAGAAAACCTCGCTGTAATAAGTTCTAGGCTGATCCCATGGACAGAACTGTTGTAATACATATGTTAACAACGTTTTAAAGCAAACAGAACCGTTTTATCCTCTGGGAAATGTGTATTTTATAAGAAATTGAGGTGAACTCTTATTGCGGGGTCGAGTTTTCTCTAAGTTTCATGGGGAACGATAAGAAACCCTTGATGTAATAAGTTCTAAGCTGTTCCCATGGACAGAACTGTTGTAATACGTATGTTTACAACGTTTTAAAGCAAACAAAACGGTT
>JAAGZN010000718.1 GCA_024206165.1 Bacteroidota bacterium | reverse complement strand
AGGGTTTCTTATAGTTCCCCATGAAACTTAGTGCAAACTTAGCCCTGCAATAAGAGTTCAGCCCAATTTCTTATAAAGTACGCCTTTTGCATGGAATAAAACGATTCCATTTGCTCTAAAACGTTGTAAACATACGTATTTCAACAGTTCTGTCCATTGGAACAGGCTAGAACTTATTACACGGATGGTTTTTTTAAAGTTCCCCTTGAAAACTTCTTGGAAACTTAGCCCTGCAATAACAATTCACCTCAATTTTAGTAAAGTACGCCTTTTGCATGGAAAAAAACGATTCCATTTGCTCTAAAACGTTGTAAACATAGGTATTACAACAGTTCTGTCCTTGGGAACAGCCTAGAGGTTATTACATCAAAGGTTTCTTATAGTTCCCCATGAAAGTTAGTGAGAACTTAGCGCTGCCTTAAGAGTTCACCTCAATTTCTAGTAAAGTACGCCTCTTGCATGGAATAAAACGTTTCCGTTTGCTGTAAAACGTTGTAAACATACGTATTACAACAGTTCTGTCCATGGGGTCAGCCTAGAACTTATTACACCCAGGGTTTCTTATAGTTCCCTATGAAACTTAGTGAAAACTTAGCCCCGCCATAAAATTTCACCTCAATTTCTTATAAAGTACGCCTTTTGCATAAAATAAAACGATTCCGTTTGCTCTAAAACGTTGTAAACATACATATTACAACAGTTCTGT
>JAAGZN010000717.1 GCA_024206165.1 Bacteroidota bacterium | reverse complement strand
TCCCATTCCTATAAGTTTGCTGGACTCGGGTCAACAGTCGTGAAAGCCATTGTTGACCATGGGGCAGAGAAGTTTCTGTTTTCCCATGTGTTTATCTAAAGCCAGATTCAGGCAAGCTGGAGCATCAGGGAAACAACAATGAAACCGAATTCATCAGTATCTTAGAAAAGAGTTTTCCGTCCGTTCGTCCTCCGTCCTCCTCCGTCACGATTTTTACCACTGCCATTTTCTCCATGATCGAGAGGCCGAAACCAAAAAGTTTAGTCAACGGACCCCTAATAGATTGGTCCCCTGACCCCAAAAATGCAACAACAACAACAACAACAACAACAACAACAACAACAACAACAACAACAACAACAACAACTTTCCAAAACTATGGCATGTGGGGTGTCTATCCAGTCGCAATGGGAAAAGATACAGATCTGTGTACTCAGATTGCAAAAAAACCAAACAAATCCAAAAATCGTTTTTTTGTTTGGGGCCGTAGGCCCCAAGGTGGCCGAAGGCCACCAGCCCTCCGCAGGAGCTGGAAAGGTCGCGCCCGTTAGGGCGCGTCCCTTTCTAGTCTAGAAATATTGACTGTTTAAACTATCAGTATGTCTATCTGTCTGGCTGTCTAGATAAATCCAGACAATCTAGACAATCTAGACAATCTAGACAATCCTGGCAAATCTAGACAATATTTACGGTTTAAACTATCAGTCTGTCTGTCTGTCTGTCTAGATAAACTCTAGACAATCTAGACAATCTGGACAATCTAGACAATCCAGTCAAATCTAGACGATTAATCCAGACAATTAATCTAGACAATGTAGACTATCAGTCTGTCTGTCTGTCTGTCTGTCTGTGTAGATAAATCTAGACAATCGAGGCAATCTAGTTTTGGCTAACTTATTTGGCTAATTTCATCGTTGTTTTTGTTGAAGATTGTCTAGATTTGACAAGATTGTCTAGAAGCTTTGCTTCAAGAGCTTCAAGGTATTTCGAACCCTGGGTAGTATAACAAAGCATAGTATAGTATAGTTACGGTATAGTATGGTATAGTTACGTTACAGTATAGTATAGTATAGCTGCCAATCAAAGCAAGTGTATATTTCCAGGTAATGTGGCGATGTACAACATTGACAAAAATCTGTATCGCTCATAACAAACGAACATACCGACTATCTAGGAATGCCCCTTGGCTGCAGCCCTTTA
>JAAGZN010000052.1 GCA_024206165.1 Bacteroidota bacterium | reverse complement strand
TTTATTCCGCCATTTTTTAGCAAGAATGCGAAGAAAAACAAAATGCTATAGCAAAAGTACAGAAATGCTAGAGTATTCTATTAAACTTTTAATGGCTAAATGGAATGGAGAGATATCTATATTAAATTAACAATACCGAATTTTGTCTTTTATTATATCTTAATAAAGCATTTGAAATTTTAATTAATTTTTTTAAAAATGCATTACTGATGACACGAGAAAGGAACTCTTTAGAAAATTTTATTTTAATATTATCAATTATTTTTACTGTTCTATCAATGTTCTTTTTTATTTTGACTGAAATCAAAAAATAATATCCTTGTTTATCTTTAATTTTATTTTGATCTTCTAATAATAAGTTAAAAAACTTGTCAGATTTATCTGAAAATAAAACTTTTTCAAATAAATCATCGAAATTTCCTATATAATTCTTATAGTTTTTATAGATGAGATTAAATAAGTCAAATTTATCCATTTTTAATAATTTAACTAATATTTTATTAGGATTACCAAGTTTAGCTTTATTATTTATAAAGATTTTTATAAAATCATCAGCATCTTTAAAATCATAATTTTTTAGAAGGTTTAAAATAATGTTATCCATCGAATTTATCTGTGAAATTTTATTTTCATATCTTTTAAATACTTTTTCTAGAGTTGATTTCTTATCTTTCGATTTTGATAATTCTAACATAATCTTCTTTAAATAAAGAGTATCTATGCTTTTCATATTTTCAAAAATAATATTAAACATCCATATTTTATTATTTATTAAAGTCCATTTTAAAGCTTTAATATCATCCATAACCAGTTCATTTTCATAATTGTTTAACAAATTTTTGACAATTGATGTTTTATCATTTTTTACAGACCACGCAAATAACGCACTTATAAAATTATTATCTAAATCTTTATGATTGCTTATTAAATTATCTACTTCCTTAAAGTTGTTTTTTTTATTGCATTTTGAATTTGGTTTTGTATTTCAGGATTTTGTACTTTTGTTATTGTAGATGATGTTTTTAATTTATTAAATCCAAAATTTGTGGGACCTGGTAAATTAGGGGCGCCCCATTTTGAATTGTTAAAATTTACATCTTGATTTAACCAATCATCATCAACTTCCTCTTCTTCAACATTTATATTACTTTTATTATTCGAAGCTTTTTGATCATTGAGTTTTGGACTATTTTTATTATCAGTGCTTACATTTAAATATTTATTCTTTAGACTTTCTAGGGTATTACTAAGATACTTTGTTAAAATTTTTACTTCTTGTTTTGAAGCTATAATAGACTTTTTTAATTTTAAGATAGTACTAGCTAGACTTAATAATCCTTTAAAATCTTCAATATTTTTAGGAGATTTTATTTTATTATCAAAATCATTTTTAAATTTTTTTATTTCTTCGGGAAATATGTGATCTGTCATATTTTTTTCATCAGATATTCGTTTTTGTTTATTTTGTTCTTCATTTTTAAAATATGCCTTTTTATCAGTTATATTTTTTAGCTTATCTTCTATTTGTTCTGTTTTCAAATCACTAATAAGCTTCTCTATATTTTTTTTGTATTTATTGGCAAATTTATTTTGTTCGGTCTTAAAACTTTTTAATTCATTTTGAAAAATTGTTTTAGATTTATCATCCAATATACCATCAGCTTTTGACTCAATTAATTTTATAATAACATCTTGATCTTCACTTTGTAATTCTTCATTAAATCTTTGTATTTCTTCTTTTTCATTTTGTTCTTAGTTAGAGTTTATTGTATTGTTTACATTATTAGTTGGAGTAGATTGTTGCACTTTACCCTTTTTCTGACTTAAAACTTGTTTGGTTATATTTATCTTATCATTTGTATCTTTAACAGAATCGGTAGGAGCTTTAACATTGTTTGATTCTAGTGTATCAAGTATATTTTCAACTTCTTCTTTAGATTTTCCTTCTAAAGATCTTTTAAATTCTTCTTTATCAGTAATTTCGAGAATATTTTTAATATTGTCATCTTTTTTGCTACTTTCATTACTCTTGGGTTCACCACAGAAAGAAAATGTTAAACAAAGAAATATTGGAATAATAATTTTGGGAAATTTCATTTTATATACAGCTTAAATTTTAAATAAAAATCAAGGAATCTTTACGAACCCAGACAGACGATTCAAAAAATTTCTTAAAAAAAACAAATTTTTATTACAACCCATGAAGAATAAATAAAAGCATAAAATCAAAATTTAATCATTAATTTAAGGACTGCATATCAACTTGCTCCTATTTTTTCAATGGTTTTGGAAAGAATGATATTCAAGATAATATAAATTAAAGCAACGATAATCAAAGTTTGCCCTACATTATATGTTTGAGCAATGGTTCTATTAGCAACACCCATAATATCCATAAGAGTAATACCACTAGCTAAAGATGTACTTTTTAATAAGATCACAGCTTCATTTGAATAAGCAGGAAGCATTGCTTTTATAATTTGGGGAATAATAATATTTTTATATGCTTGAAATTTAGTCATTCCCAAGGCTCGAGCTGACAAATATTGACCTTTAGGAATACTCTTTATTGCACTTTCTATAAGACTACTCATATAAGCTGCACTATTTATAGCTAAAAAAGAGGTTGCACAAAAGAAAGGACTCTTTAAGGCATTCCAAAAAAACCCTTCTTTTGAAGATCCTAAATATCCTATTCCATAATATATTATAAAAATCTGAACTAACATTGGAGTTCCTTTGATTATAAAAATTATTAAATCAATAGGTTTATTCAAGATTTTTTTAGGAGACATGCTCAATAAACTCATCCCCCCACCTATCAAGGCACCAATTAATAAAGATACAATAGTAAGTTCTAAAGTAACTATAATACCCTTAAGCCATTTTAATATTTCAAATTCAGCTATCATTTTAACATATGTTATTTTCTATTCTCTTTAATATAAAATGTGAAATAGTAGTAATAAATAAATAAATCATAGCGGCAATAACAAAAAATGTGAAATGCATTCCAGTTGAATTAGCAGCTAATTTTGCTTTGCCCATTAGTTCTGATAAACCAACTAAGGCAATTATTGAAGTATCTTTAAGTAATACTAGCCACAAGTTATTAATACTTGGTAGAGCTTGAATCATCACTTGTGGAAAAATTATTCTTTTTACTATTTTATATTTGCTTAAACCTAATACTAGACCAGATTTCATTTGTCCAATCGGCATATTTCTATATGTACCAACAAATACTTTAGTTGCATAAGAAGAAAATATCAAACCTAATGCTAGACTTGATGTTAAAATTGAAGAAATTCTTAGATTTGGTATTATAAAAGATAGTATATAAGGGACACTATAATTAATAATTAAAATAATAACAATCTCAGGAATTCCTCTTATTATAATTAAAAATGAATCTACAATTTTTTCAATTGAAGTTTTTGTAAAAATTTTTAATAATATAAAAATAGAAGAAAGTAAAATCCCTATTATTAAAGAAATTATGGCAATTTCTATTGTAGTTAAGGCCCCATAAAGTAATTGTAAAATAAATTTCGAATATTTAATCTTTCTTTTGCTAAAATATTTATTTGAAATTTTGTTATAGGATTTAGAATTTTTTATTCGTTTAAGAGATTTATTAAGATCAAAAAGAAGTTTATTATTGCCTTTTTTAACTGCAATTGCCATACAACTCTTATAATCTTTATCTAAAATTTCGATAGTATCATATTTTTTTCTTTCAGAGTTTTGTAACAACCAATATTTAACAACAGAATTATCTCCTAAAAATGCATCTAATCTATTATTTTGTAAATCTAAAAGTGCATCATTGCTACTTCCATACATTTTGATATTTACAATTTTTGAATATTTTTTCCTTAGATAATTTTCAAATATTGTTCCTTTTTCAATTCCTATATTTTTACCTTTTAAGTCTTTTTTGGATAATGTTAACTTATTATTAGCATGAAATAGCAATGTGAGATAATCTATATAATATATTTCTGAAAAATTGACTTGTTTTGCTCTTTTTTCATTAATTGATATGCCTCCAATTGCTAAATCGAACTTGCCTGTTTGTATTCCTAATAATAAAGTCTCAAAAGGTTGATGAATTATTTTATATTTACAATCCAGATCTTTACATATTAATTTTATTAAATCTACATCAAATCCAATGATCTCACTATCGGAATTCATAAATTCAAAGGGAGGATATGTGGCTTCTAGAGCTATTTTTAATTCTTTTTCTCTACAATGTGAATTGAATGATGCAAAAAGAAAAAATATAATAAATAAACAATTCTTAACAATCTTCATAGTTTAAATATTAAGAAATTTCTTTAACTTGTCAGTTTTAGGATTATCAAGAATTTCAACATATCCTTTTTCAACAATTTTCTTATCAGCAATATACATTACTTTATCAGCAACTTGCCTAGCAAAAGGGATTTCATGGGTTGCAACTATTATTGTTATATCTTTATCAGATAGTTTTTTAATAATATTTACAACTCTTCCGACCATATTAGGATCTAAAGCTGAAGTGGGCTCATCAAATAACATAACTTCAGGATTCATCATAAGAGCTCTTATTATAGCTACTCTTTGCTTTTGTCCTCCAGATAAACTATTTGGTTTTACATTTTCTTTATCTTCTAACCCAAATTCTTTTAAAAATTCTAATGCTCTCTTTTTAGCGTTTTTCTTTTTTTCTTTATTTACTTGAATTGGAGCTTCAATTAAGTTATTCATTACAGACATATGCGGCCATAAATTAAAATCTTGAAAAACAACCCCTATCTTTAGTCTTATTTGATCTATTAATATTCCTATTTCTTCTTCATTAGAATTAGTAAGATCTATTGATAAATCTCCTATTCTGACTTTACCGGTATCTGGTCTTTCTAAAAAACTAATACATTGTATTAAAGTACTTTTACCAGATCCGCTATCACCCAATACAGCCAATATTTCTCCTTTTTTTAATCTAAAAGTAAAATCTTCAAATATCAAATGCTCTGAAAAAGATTTTTTTAAATCATGAACCTCTAATTTATAATCATTGTCCTTATACGTACTCATCACCAATTTAAAATGAACTAATAATTGATCTTAACTTTTTAATTTACAATTTGATGCATATTAAATTACGTACATTACTTTTAATTAAAATTATTATATCATAAAATTAACTTTAAGTTTTAATGCTAAATTCATATATGACATATACTAAAGATATATCTAAAATTTTATATAAAAAAACTAATTATTAAAGTATTTTAAATTTAAGTGATATATAACATTCCGCTAATAAAATTTCTATCTTAATTCCAATTCACAATAAATACCAAAATGATCACTTGGTGGTTTTCCATTTTTTATTTTATCTTTCAATAATTGGAATTTTTTAATTTTTAGTGTTTTATTTGAAAAATATACTCGGTCTAATCTTGCTGGAGGGTATTCATTATTTAAATTTTTATTTTCTAATCTATTATAGCTAAATTCATCACTTTTAGGTGGACCTATTGCTTTAAATGCATCTGAAACATAATTTGGCAATTTTGGATTTATATCCCTTTCTAATAAGTTCATGTCTCCCAAAAAAACAAAATAATCATTTTTATTATATTCATTTAATATAGATTCGATTTGAGCATTTTTGTATTTATCACTTTTTTGTCCAAATATACTCTCAATATGAGAAGTTATTATATTCAAATTTATTTTATTTTTATTGATTTCAAATTTACATTTCAATTGATTTCTCCCTTGATTAGTAGTCAATTTTTTACGTTCAATTTTATGGGAATCTAATTTTGATAATATGACAATATCATAATTGTAACCATTTTTAAACATTGTATTAACTCCGCATAGATTATATCTTCCTTTATTTTCAATAATTACCTTTAAAGCATCTTGTTTTACTTCTTGAAAACAAACAAAATCTGGTGAAACTTTATGTACAACTTCCATAATTTTCTCCATTCTTTCTTTTCTCATATGTTTTTCAAACCAAACATTCCAAGTAATCAAACTAATTATGTTCTTATGTTTATCTATATTCTTAATTATTTTATCTAATTCTTGATCAAATTCTTCTAAAGAATCTAACAATCCATAGCCATCATATTTAGATTTTCTTTGATTTATAAAATTTGCTATTGTATCCTCTCTGATGCCTGTTTTTTTAAAAGTCTTACGAATATTATTTAATATTTGTTTTTTATATTCTTGTTCTATATTATTAAGATTTTTAAAAATCTCATTCATTTTTTTTTCAACTGTTTTTATTTGTTTTCCTATTTGGTTATTGGTTCTAATCATTGCATCGCCAAATTCTTTAGCTGTAATTTCTGATTCTTGCTCAGTTTTTTCATAAAATTTGTTATTTTTCTCATTATCACAAAATACTAGAAATATTAGAATGAAAAAAGAGTTTATTTTTTTTAAAATTGATGTTAACATTGTTTAGTGTTTAGATTAAAACTAAATTAAAAAGGAATATAACTAAATATGATAAAATATACTAATCGTAGATGGAATGTATCTGAAACCATTTGATTTCAAAGAGTAATGACCAATTACCAGATATTATTCAATTGGAAGGAGTATATATTAAAAATCATTTGATTTAAGAGTTCAATAATCTATCACTATACTTCTTCCATTTGAAGATTAATAAATAATTTGCAAATAATAAATAATTTTCGATATTAGTACAAAATTATTTATATAACAAAATGAATATATTACCATCCTCATCAAG
>JAAGZN010000716.1 GCA_024206165.1 Bacteroidota bacterium | reverse complement strand
TCAAAGTAAGATATTACAATAAAGTTATTCTCATCAATACCTACTTTCATCTTAACTAAGTCTCCTGCTAACCATTTAGCACCTTCAGGACTTAAACTAAAAGCAAAGTTTGCATTACTCCATCCTTCTCTCATAGAGTAAGATGTATTAGCACCATAGTTAGTCCAAGGTCCATTAGGACTAGGGTGAAACCAGTGACTGAATTGGTATCCGTAGTTACCTGAGTTAGGTCCGTTACAGAATGTACTAGGGTTTGCATAAGTTGCACTACCATTATAATCTCCATTAGCATAATCAGCATCACTAGGTACAAGTCCGAATCCTATAATACCTTCATTTCTAATATCAAATGTAAAGTACTCACCAGCTTGATTAATAGTCTCAGGTGTTTTATATCCACCACCATTATAACTCCCTGTAGTTGCTCCATACTCATCAGTGCCAGTTTCAATAGCAGTACCTTGAGCTGCGTTAGTTTCAGTAGTTACTTCTCCATCTACATCAGCTATCATAGTTGAGTAAGGATCTGATATTACTACAGATTGGAATGGTCCTACAGTAAACAATTCATTTAAAGTATTTACAACGTCCTGTAAGCCTCCTGACACACTTGAACCTTCTACGGTTACATTTGTGTGATTTAACTTAGTAAAGTAGGTTATATCGCCTTGTATAGCTTTTATATGTATAGTTCCATCTGAATGACCTATAGCTTTTATAGCGTTTACTCCGTAGTGATATCCGTTATCAAATAAGACAGATGTATTAGTATCATCTAATTTAAAGTCTACTATCTCATCAGTTAAGTCAGTTCCACTATCATTAGTAAATCCTATTACGTTAGCGTGAGTAGTTATGTAGTCAGCACATTCCTGAGCGTCATTAAACTGATTACCATCTGCATCTGTAAATTCTGTGTAAGGTATTCTAAAGAACTCATACTCTGTGTTACCTGTATTCGCTGTAATAACATCATTAATTACATTAACAGAATCAGTCTCTACAGAATCAACCTCTCCACTTAGACAGGCATTCCAATAAGTTGGATTAGATGTTCCTTCAAAGTTTATGCAGTTACCTGCTTCATTTCTTTTTATCTTTATCATTATATTATCTTATTATAGTTGTTAAAAGTCCTAAAGGTTGAATAATCACAGGATTATCTGATTTAATAGCAGGTAATGTTAAAGCATTAACGTCCTCATTAGATGTAATCCAAGCTGATATCTCAACTCTATTTAAATAAGTGTTTCCTACAGTACCACCACCGTAAAATATAGGTTGTGTAGTAAGTGGGAATGTAAAAGTAATGTTATCATTATCATCTCTATTACTATACCATAAAGCAGGTTCTACTGTTGTATTTGCTATCTGAGGTATAATATTAAAGTCGAATCTAACTCTTAATTGATCTCCATATACACAGTCAGATAAATCTATACGACCTGTACTACCTTCGAATCCTGTACCTGTACTAGATGGATATGCAGTATCAAAGTCAAAGTCATAGTCAAATAAAGTATCTACTCCACTAGGAAGGTTAGCACCTTGAAATAGACCTATACCTGTATTGCCTGTAGGCGTTGGAGTACTCCAGTAAGGATTATCTACTGCATCATGCACACTCCTACTTAATGATAGGACCTTATAAGACTCAGCATCAACATCAGACTGAGTATAATTTATACCAGCACCTGATTGCCACACAAAGTTATTAGAGGTAGGTTTATCAGCAAAAGCTCCTGTGTGTGAGTATCCTGAAGCTCCTTGAGCTCCACTGATATCTCTAGGTAGTCTATCCTTATCATAGATAAAGAATTTTCCTGAGTCAGAACAAGAATAAGAACTCCCCACATCTAATGATGCAGGTAAGTTCACTTCTAGTCCCGTAAATTGTTTTTGAGTTTTTCTCATTTGTTTAAAAAAATTTATTTAGGGTTAATTATTAATAGACTCGAATGCTTTATCCAAGTCGGAAGTTATATTCTTTAGAGTGTTTGCAGTTCCCATACAAGATCCACACATTCTCTTAATGTTATATCTCTTACCAAAGATACCTGCATAAAGTCTAAATAGTAAAGTTACTTGTTCAGCACTCCACTTGTTAGTCTTTCTATGTAGTAAGAAGTTCTTATACTCAGACTCTTCCTCTTCAGTAAAACATCTTTGTTGTTTAGGAGCATAAAGTCTAAGTTCATTAAACTTACGCTTTCTCTCTTCACATCCACAGTCATCTCCTAATATAGCTTTAGCTACTTTAGCAATCCCTGTTTTTTCTAAGACATCTTCTATCTTATCTCCTA
>JAAGZN010000715.1 GCA_024206165.1 Bacteroidota bacterium | reverse complement strand
CCACCTTCATTGACGGTCTGCTTAACAGTAGAGGTGCTTAACAGTAGAGGTATTTCACATGGCATGACATCGGTGGAAATCTTCACACGGTTCTTCAATCTTCAATCACTTCAATCTCGAGCCAAATGTAAAATCGATTGACAAATTCCACATTTAGAAGTATTTCCAAATGCATCTGGTGGGTTTTTCTTCTTTACTTGTTTTCTGCTGAAATTTGTAGAAAATCTACCTCTGTTTTGGAAGCCTCTTCCTCTCATAAACCTTGAATTATTGCCGTACCTTCCACCACTGGAACCATACAAGGCTTGCTCCTCATCCTCTGCCAAATACTGGCAAACTATTGAACTCTGCCCTATCAGAATGGTCATGGATGGCCTTAACCCTATTATGGCCGGGGGGGGGGGGCACAAAGTGCCCGCGGCAAATTAAAAATGCTGTATCTCTAAGAAAACACGTAGTATTCTACTGAAACCTGTTCGACTTTTCCTCAAATTTATCAGAGAGCCTGAAAAAATTATTTTTGTTACTATCACACCTTTGCTGATCACGTGACACCTCTTTTGTCAACAAGTGGTCAAGTGTTAAAATGTTTTAGGGCCTATATTTCTGCAACTATAACAAATAGAGACTTGCTTGAAGCACCATTGGCTTTGTTTTGACAAGGGCTTTTGAATGATATATAATTTATTAGTATTTGCTGACGTAAGCAAAATTAAAAATCTATG
>JAAGZN010000714.1 GCA_024206165.1 Bacteroidota bacterium | reverse complement strand
TCTCTTTTTTTAGGAAGTGCAGCCCCTGTCATGTATAAGAGGAGCAGAAAGTGAGGCATTCCATGTAAACAAGGTATGTCGTAAAACTCATTCATAATAGTTGCTTTTGCCCTCTTTCATCACACTTACTCACTTTAAATTTCTCTTTTATTTTTAGGAAGTAAAACCCCTTTCATCTATAAGAGAAGCAGAAATTGAGGTATTCCATTGAAACAAGGTATGTTGTAAAACTCCTTCATAATAGATGCTTTTCCTATCTTTGATGATACTTACTCACTTTGAATTTCTCATTATTTTAGAAAATGCAGCCCCTGTCATTTATAAGAGGAGCAGAAAGTGAGGCATTCTATATAAGCAAGGTATGTTGTATAACTTATTCATAAAAGTTGCTTTTCCTATCTTTGATAACACTAACTCACTTCAAATTTCTCTTTTATCTTTAGGAAGTGCAGCCCCTGTCATCTGTGAGAGGGGTAGAAATTGAGGTATTCCATTGAAACAAGGTATGTTGTTAAACTCATT
>JAAGZN010000713.1 GCA_024206165.1 Bacteroidota bacterium | reverse complement strand
CCCTCCCCGCTGCCCCGCCATCCCCGCCCCTGCCCTGTCCTCCTGCCCGGCCATCCCCGCCCCTGCCCTGCCCTCCTGACCTGCCATCCCCGCCCCTGCCCTGCCCTCCCCGCCCTGCCCTCTTCCTCTGCCCTCATGCCCCCTGCCTTCCTAACCTGCCCTCCTTGCCCCTGCATCCGCCTGTTTTGGCCATTTTCAGTTTAACTTTTAATCTTTTTGGTGTCTTCTGTGTCATCTTTCACTTCTTCTGCAAGTACCAAGTCCACATATAACAGATTAAACCCTGTTTGACCCCCAATCCTAGAATTATCCTCCCTTCTGCAAGGCAACCGAAGCCTTCGGTAGCCAATACCTACACCATGTATAGATACATCATACACACACCTTTAGAACTATACCTTCATAAGGTGACCCTACAGAAGACTTACCGAAGATCCAACCGAAGATATTTCCCCTGTATGAAACATGATGAAGGTATTCTGATAAAGGTTTACTTTGACCCCTGAGTGAGTGAGCACGCCCCCAGGGTCCACTCGTTCCTGGGGAAGTGTGCCCTCCTGAGGCCTGCT
>JAAGZN010000712.1 GCA_024206165.1 Bacteroidota bacterium | reverse complement strand
GTTGGATAAATGATTATAATTATGATTTTCCACATCAGAGCCTTAATTATTTAACACCTAATCAATATTATCATAAAGAACTTAAAGTTGCTTTATAAAACTCTCCCATTTTTTTCTTGACTAAAAGGGGTACATTACAGCCTGAACCTGAATTTCAATGTATTCGTAATGTAGAATTTAGAACTATTCTTTCAAAAGATATTTATACAGAAAATATCCTTAATAATCTAGGTTTAACAGAACGACATAAAGAGGTTATAAAGTATATAAAAGAAAAAGGCCGTATTACGAATAAAGAGTATAGAAATTTATATAGTTTATCCGATGAAGGCGCAAGATTGGATATTCAAAAAATTATAAAAAAAGGTATTTTAAAACCAGTTGGAAAAGGAAAGAACATACATTATGTTCTAAATGATGAAAAACTTGGCGAATAGTTGGCGAAAAACTTGGCGAATTGGCGAATAATTAAAAACATAAACCATGAATAAACACTTAAAACTAAATAACATTATTCTAGTCGGTCGTAGATTTGAAGAATATAATCAAATGTTCAATTTATGTGAACTAGATTTAGAAAAAGAAAAAATATTAGATATGGGAGCAGGCATTAGCTCTTTTGGAGTTGAAGCTAACAAAATTGGTTACAATATCATTAGTTCAGATAAAATATATAGTCTTGATGTCAAAAAATTAGAAAAAAAATGTAAAGTCGACTTAGATATTATTTGTTCTAAACTAGAAAATGTTAAAAATCAATACATTTGGAAATTTTTTGCTAACATTGAAAAATTAAAAAATTATCGAAACAAGACATATGAATTATTCATTAAAGATTTTAAGTATAATGAATATGGGAAATATATAACTGAAACACTGCCACTAACAACTTTTAAAGATAATACTTTTAGTGTTTCTTTAGTTTCTCATCTATTGTTTATGTATGATAACCATTTAGATTATGAGTTTCATAAACAAAGTATCTTAGAACTAATGAGAATAACATCAAAGGAAATTAGAATTTTTCCTTTGGTGAATTTAGAATATAAAATATCATCTTTTGTAGAAAAAATATTAAATGATCCCGATATAAAAGCAAAAGAAATTATAATAAAAAAATCACATTATGAATTTGTCAAAGGTGGCAATGAACTAATGGTAATAAAAATATAATTTATAAATTTACATACATGGAAATAATTGAAAATATGAATATTAAAAAATTAATATCTAAATATGAATCAAATAGAAATTATTATATTTCAAATAAATATAATGAAACACAACTTAGAACAGATTTTTTAGATCCATTTTTTAAATTATTAGGCTGGGATATCTCTAATGATAAAAGAAAAGCTACAAATGAAAGAGAAGTTTTATTAGAAGAACCCTTAAAGACTGATATATCTACAAACACTAAAAAACCTGACTATACATTTAGATTATTTTCTGAAAGAAAATTTTTCCTTGAAGCAAAAAAACCTAATATTCCAATTGAGAGTGATGCATCCGCTGCAAAACAAGTTCGACGGTATGGTTTTACCGCAAAGCTTAAAATATCAGTTTTGTCTAATTTCGAATATTTAGCAATATATGATTGTTCGCAAAAAGTTGATAAAAGTGATCAAACAACCAAATCAAGAATAAAATTATATCATTATAAAGAATATGAGAATGCATTTAATGAAATAAAACAACAACTAGGTAGAGACGAAGTATACTCTGGTGATTTTGATAAAACTTGGTTACATATTGAAAAGCAGCTTAAATTATTTAGTATTGATAAGCTTTTTTTAAAACAAATAAATGAATGGCGATTATTATTGGGCAATACTATTTATAATCATAAACAACATTTAAAAAGTGAAGACTTAAATGATATCGTACAGAGCTATATTAATAGCATTGTTTTTTTAAGAGTATGTGAAGATAGAAATCTAGAAGAATATAAAACCCTTTTAACTTTTGCAAATAAGAATGATTTTTTATCCTTGATTAAAAAATTCAAACAAGCAGATAAAAAATATAATTCAGGTTTATTTAACCATATTTTAACAAAAGAAATAATTGAAAATAATAAATCTGCTTTTTGGGAAATTATTAAGCAATTATATTATCCTGAAAGTACTTATTCTTTTTCCGTGTTTTCTTCTGATATTCTTGGAAATATTTATGAAATTTTTTTAGGAGAACATTTATTAATAGAAAACAATACTGTTAAACTTGTTAAAAAGCTTGAAAATATTGACAGAGATGTCGTTACAACACCTACTTTTATTATTCAAGCAATTCTTAAAGATACCGTGATAAAACATTGTAAAGACAAAACGGATCAACAAATATTAAATTTAACTTTCGGAGATATCTCTTGTGGTTCAGGTTCTTTTTTATTGGAAACCTATCAACTTTTAAATGATATTTTAATTGATTATTACTTGGGAACAGATCCAAAAAAATTGGTTAAAGTTTCTGTGAATATGTTTAAGCTACCATTTGCCTTAAAAAAGCAAATACTTGAAAATTGCCTTTATGGTGTAGATAAGGATTACAATGCAGTAGAAGCTTGTAAATTTGGTTTATTATTAAAATTATTAGAAGATGAAAATAATAGTACAATTTCTATGCCAGCGTTATCTGACCTTTCAAAGAATATTTTTTTTGGAAATAGTCTTTTTGATATGAATAAAGTTAAAAAGGAACATAGACAATATGTTAATCCTTTTGATTTTAAGAATTTTAAATTTGATGTTATTATAGGCAATCCTCCATATATGGCAACAGAGAATATTAAACAAATTACTCCAATAGAATTACCTTTATATAAAAAAAATTATGTTGTTGCATATAAACAGTTTGATAAATATTTTTTATTTATTGAGCGAGCTCTTCAATTGTTAAAAAAGAATGGAGTTTTAGGGTATATCATTCCTAGTAAATTTTTAAAAGTTGATGCAGCAAAAAAATTAAGACAACTATTGAAAAATAACGAATATATTGATCAATTAATTTCGTTTGGGTCTCATCAAATATTTCAGGATAAAACAACATATACTTGTTTATTGATAATGAAAAAAATAAAACAAAAAAAAATAAGATATTTTGAAGTTAAAAATTTAATTGATTGGAAAACGCGAAAAACGACATTAAAGGATTTTGATCAAGTTGAATATAAAAATTTAGATGATCAGGGGTGGGTACTTGTTAGTGAAGATTTGAAAAAAGCATTTTACAAAATAAATGAGCAAAGCATATTACTTAGTCAACTTCTTGGTGATAAAAATATCTATAATGGAATTCAAACCAGTGCAAACAAAATTTATATACAATCTGCTATAAAAGAGAATGATCGCTATTATTATTTTGTTAAAGATAAAAAAAACTGGAAAATTGAAAAAGCTGTAACACGTCCATATTATAAAACATTAAAAAAACCTGATAATTTAAACACATATCGAGCTATTGTTCCAAATTCTTTTGTTATTTATCCATATCACAAAATAAAAAATAAAATTGAATTTATAAAACCTAAAGAGTTTAAAGATAACTATCCATTTGCATATGAATATTTATTATCGAATAAAGAATATTTATCGAATCCCAAAAGAGATGTTAAACCTATTCCAGAAACAAAAGATGAATGGTATCGATATGGTAGACACCAAAGTCTTGAGAAATGTGATGTTCCTAAAAAAATAATTGTAGGGGTTTTATCACAAGGCAATAAGTATGCAATTGATTATAAAGGCACTTTAATTACTTCTGGGGGAACAGCTGGTTATTGCATGTTAACATTGCCAAATGATTGTCAATATTCAATTTATTATATACAAGCTTTGCTTAATTCAAAATATTTAGAGTGGTATGCTTCTTTAATTGGAGAAGTTTTTAGAGGTGGTTATATTGCGAGAGGAACAAAAGTTTTGAAGCGTTTACCAATACGGATAATTGATTTTAAAAATAAAAAAGATAAAGATTTTCATGATAAAATTTCTTTTCTTCAAAAAGAATTAATAAATACTCAGAAAAAAATTGATAATTCAGAAAATAAAAGACAAATTATTCCTTTAAAACGGCAATTTGAAAGTAATATAGTGATATTAAATGATACTTTAAAACAATTGTATAATTTAAAAGATGATGATCACAAAATTCCTTTAATTAGAGAGATTTATGAAATTAATTAATAATGTAACTCAAGAAAAATTAAGAGGTGGATTTTATACACCTCATTTAATTGCTCAATTTATTTTACAATGGGCATTTAATGGTAATACTAGAATGGATATTCTTGAACCGAGTTGTGGTGATGGCGTTTTTTTAGAAGAAATAAAAAAACGCAAATATTTATATAACTCTATTTTGGCAATTGAACTTGATCCCTTGGAAGCGAAAAAAACAAATTTATTAAATTTAGAGAAATGTATTGTAAAAAATGAAGAATTTCATGGGTTTTGTAATAGAACTAAAAAAAGATTTGATTTGATTGTTGGTAACCCTCCTTTTATTCGTTATCAATATTTTGATAAAAAACAACAAGATGAAGCTGGATTAATTTTTAACAAAGCAAAATTAAAATATTCTAAACTTACAAATTCATGGGTTTCATTTATTGTTGGTTCATCTTTATTGCTTAAAAAAACAGGGAAAATTGGGTTTGTTGTGCCTGCTGAAATATTGCAAGTTTCATTTGCAAAAACATTAAGAAAATTTTTAGCTAAATTTTATAATAAAATTAGTATTGTTTCTTTTGAAAAGCTGGTTTTTCCTGACATACAACAAGAAATAGTTTTATTATTATGTGAAAAAAATAATACAAAAAAACATTTTATAGATCATGTCGAAGTTAAAGATATGCAGTCTTTGATGGATCTCGATGTTTCAAAATTAAAAATCCCTACAAAAGATATTGATTTTAAATCTAATAAATGGACATTTTATTTTCTTGATCAAAAAGAGATTAATTTTATTGAAAAAATTAAAAAAGATCCTAATTTCTTAACAATGGGAGATTTTGCGAGAGTTGAAGTTGGAATAACTACCGGTGCTAATTCTTTTTTTTCTGTTCCATATTCGACAGTAGATTCATATCAATTACAGGATTTTGCACAACCAATGGTAGGGAGAAGTGTTCAAGTCACAGGTTCAGTTTTTACAAAAAATGATTGGGAACATAATCAAAAAAATGAAGCAAGAGCAAATTTGCTTGTTTTCCCTTCTAAAGATAAATTAAAAAAATATAAAGGTGCAAAGGCATACATAGCCCATGGAGAAGAAAATAATATTCATACAGGATATAAATGTCGTATTCGTAATGAATGGCAAATAATTCCATCTTTATGGGCTTCTGATGCATTATTTTTAAGAAGAAGTAATTTATATCCTAAATTTTTAACCAATCAGATTGAAGCATATACTACAGATACAATGCATCGTGTTAGAATAAACAAAAATATTAATAAAGATGCTTTAGTAGCAAGCTATTATAATTCTCTTTCTTTTGCTTTTGCAGAAATTTCTGGCAGAAGTCATGGTGGAGGAGTTTTAGAGTTAATGCCAAATGAAGTCAAGGATATAATTGTTCCTTATAATCAAAACAATAAAGAACTTAATTTAGAGATAAACTCTTTATTAAGAAAAAATAAAAATATAATGAAAATTTTGAAAATAACAAATGAAAAAATATTGAAAAAAAATTTTAATTTGTCTAATAATGATATTCAAATGGCACATAATATTTGGTTAAAATTAATGGAAAGAAGATTAAAAAGAAATAAAAAATAAAAGGAATTAATATAACAAATGAAACAACTCAAAATAGCTTCTAATATAAAAAAATTAAGAAAACAACAAGGCTGGTCTCAACAGAAATTAGCAGAAAAAGCAAAATTATCTTATAACGCTATTACAAAACTTGAACAAAAAGCAGCAATGCACCCAACTATTCAAACTATTGAAAAAATAGCGGATGCTTTTGAAGTTAAAATAGAAAATATTTTGTATTAAAGGCTAAAGGATCAAAATGTTTATAAAAAATAAAATTTATTTAGTATTAATAATTTCTATTTTGATTTTTAGTTGCTTATTTGCCAGTGACTTCAAGCCTAAAATATTCGATTCTAATATTATTAAAAAAGAATATAATCATTTCACAGTTTATTACAACAGTAAAGCTAAAATCCCACATTGTGTTTATTATAAAATCAATCATTTTGAGACTAAATATGCCAAATTACGTAGATTTAAAAATTTCAGACAGGACAAAAAATTAAACACAGCAAAAGTAACAGATTATTATAGAAAAGGCTATGACTCTGGACATCTTATATCAGCAGAGACAGCTAGTTTTTGTATAGATGCAGCATATGATACAAATTATATGTCTAATATAGCTCCACAGAATCGTAATTTAAATAGAGGTCGCTGGAAAATGTTGGAAGATTTAGAGAGATATAGAGCTCTAAAAGATAAAGAATTATATGTTGTAAGTGGATGTATAATAGGAGACTCTCCTCAATATTTAGAAGGAACAAATATAGTAATACCTCAATATTTTTATAAAGTAATTTTAGACCTAAAAAATCCAGAGTTAAAGGGCATAGGCTTCTTAATGAAAAACGAAGCAATAAGAGGCGAGTTAAAAGAATACGCTACAACTATAGATGAGATAGAAAAAATATCAGGAATCGATTTTTTTGCTGAGCTTAAAGATGATATAGAAAATAAGTTAGAAGGAGAAAAAGACTGGGAACTCTGGAAAAAAGAAAAAAATTCTTATTTTTCTTTTAAAAGTTTCCTTTCACTTATAAAAGTTTAAATTAACAACATTTGGTGAAAAGATTTTTATTGCATAAATTTAATTTTTGTTATAAAGTTGTATTAGAAATTATTTTTTATATTGCTATCAATTAGCGGCTATATCAGCCCCATTGGTAAATCAGATCAAAATTTTGGTC
>JAAGZN010000711.1 GCA_024206165.1 Bacteroidota bacterium | reverse complement strand
TCGTTGGATAAATGATTATAATTATGATTTTCCACATCAGAGCCTTAATTATTTAACACCTAATCAATATTATCATAAAGAACTTAAAGTTGCTTTATAAAACTCTCCCATTTTTTTCTTGACTAAAAGGGGTACATTATATTAATTATGCATATACTAAACAAAAGTAATAATCAAATTGAAGCGCTTAAAAAGGTTACTTTTAAATCTCTTGGTTTAAAAGAGAGAAAGGATTTGCAAGAATGGATAGCAAAAACTCCTAATATCTTAGGAGAAGAATTGCTTATTATACAGAAAGAGTTTGATGGCTTTGACGGAACAAGTGAGAGATTGGATTTACTGGCTTTAGATAAAACTGGAAATCTAGTTATTATTGAAAATAAATTAGATAGCTCAGGAAAAGATGTTATTTGGCAAGCATTAAAATATGCCTCTTATTGTTCGAGTTTAACTGGTCAAAATATAAAAGATATTTTTAGAGAATACTTAAATAATCAGGGTAATAAAGAAAACATTGAAGATGTTTTGATTGATTTTTTTGGGACAGAAGATTATGACAAAAAGCTTAATAGTGGTTTAAATCAAAGAATTATAATGATTGCTGGTGAATTTCGTAAAGAAGTAACTTCAACAGTTGTCTGGCTTCTTAATCATGGATTAAGGGTACAATGTTTCAGAACTTCCGCATATCATCATCGAGACCAAATGTTTTTTACATTTGAACAAATTTTACCAGTTAAAGAAATAGAAGATTATATAATTAAGATGGCAGATAAACAACGAGAAGACATAAACAATCAAGAAAAAATGAGCAATAGGCATTTTAGACGGCAGGAGTTTTGGACTCAATTTTTAATAGAAATTAATAAGATTAATAGTTTTTGTCAAAATATAAGCCCTTCAACAGAGCAATGGATACCAGTATCTTTAGGTATGGGAGGAGTAAGTATTAGTCTTGTTGTGACACAGAGATATGCTAGGGCAGAGGTATTTATAAACAGAGGCAAAGAGGAAAATAAACGAATTTTTGATTTTTTTATTACTATGAAGGAAAAAATTGAAAGTGATTTTGGTGATAAATTAGTATGGGAAAGAATGAATGATAAATCAACTTGCAGAATAAAATATGAATTTAGCAATGTCAATGCATTTGATAGTGAATTTTGGTCACAAATAAATAAATTTTTAATTGATGCCACCATTCGAATGGAGAAAGCATTTAAGCGCCCAATAGAAGAGCTTCGTAATTATTTAAGTCAAGGATAAAATTCCACTAAACTGTAATTCTTGTTTGATTTGTCTCCAATTAAGAGTTCTGAATGCGTCCACGAAGGGGAGCCATTTTAATAGATGTCAAAAATAGACAGTCTTAAAAAAAGGTCTCGTAATTTTTACGAGGTCTTTTTTTAAGCGATATCTCTCCCTCTAACCAACACTAAAAATATTCCAATAAGTAACCACTAATAATACACTCGAATACCCCTTATTTCTTATGCAAGCTACAATATGCTAAAATAGTATAGCTTGCATAAGGCATGCTTAATATTCAAAGGATACAATACTGTTTTATAAATATCTGGAATATAATAATTATTAGCTTTGGGTTATCTCTCGATGCTTTTGCCGTTTCTGTAGCTAATGGCAATATTGTCAAATCAAAAAAATTATTTCATGCACTTAAATTTGCAATAAGCTTTAGTTTTTTCCAAATGTTTATGCCTCTGATTGGCTGGCTAATGGGTGTTCGCTTTCAAAAAATCATGGGAAATATAGATCACTGGATTGCTTTTAC
>JAAGZN010000710.1 GCA_024206165.1 Bacteroidota bacterium | reverse complement strand
TTTCTATGTTGAGATAATAATTCTTTTCTTGATGAGGATGATAATATATTCATTTTGTTATATAAATAATTTTGTACTAATATCGAAAATTATTTATTATTTACAAATTATTTATTAATCTTCAAATGGAAGAAGTATATTCGTTCAGGTAATATAGATTTATTAATTCAAATGATTAAAGAAAATCAATTGAGAGCTAAAGAAAAAGAGGAATTATTTTTCAAAATGGCAAGATCTCCAATTCGTGATTATAGACCTGTAGTTGAAGCTCTTCTAAAATCTGGTATTAGTTTAGAAATAAAAGATAAAAATGAAAAAACTCCTCTTTTACAATTATTAAATCCTTCTGCATTCAATTTTGACCATGTAAAAAATTTAATTGAATATTTGTTAAAAAAAGATACGAATGTAAATGTCGTAGATAATAATAATAATAATATTTTACATAGTAGTTTTATTTATTCTGTAAAAGAACCAGAAAAATTGATAAATAAAATAAGTAAAAAGAACATAAATTTAATAAATAATCGAGGTAAAGCTCCATTAGATAGATTTGAAATTGGGAGCGACTTATATAAATTATTGGAAAGCAAAGGAGCCAAACATCACAATATTAATTATTTACAATATTATGTTTATCATAGAAACTTCAAAGAACTTAAAAAAGAAATAATTAAACAAAAAAATAACAAATATTATTACAAACATGACAATGAAAGAATAATTCAAAGAGCAAAGGATAAAGCTATAGCAAAAGATGACCTTGACATCGTTAAAGTATTTTTGGATCAAAATATTAAAATAAAAGATAAATCATATGATGCCATTTATTCTTTTAATTTTAATTCTTGCATTAAAAATGATCAAACTAAAGTATTAAAATATCTTTTAAAAAATAAAATTGAAACTGGTATAGAAAGCTTAGATCTTTTGAAAAGGGGTTCTAAAATATATAATCTATTAAAAAATTATGGTTTCAAACATGTTTATCCTATATCAGGAGTGATTCAGAGAACTAAAGGTAAAGATTTAGATGAAATCAAATATTTTTTAGATAATTATGAAATAGAAAAAGAAGGTATAGTACCATTGTTAACTACTTTAAAATATTCAAGATATAATCAAAAGGAAATCTTAGAGCTTTTATTTTCAAAAGGATTAAAATTTGAATTAAGAAAAAGTTATGAAGAAAAAGATATACATGAAACTGAAATAAAGCCTTTGGGAACTGAATATAAATTAGAATGTCATTGGTTTGATTTGGTTGAATATTGTTTACATTGGTCAGGACAAACAAATATTGAAGGACTTAGATTTCTTAAAGATAAAGGGTATTTAAATAATATCAATGGATTATTAGGAAATGTACAATATTTAGAAAAATTTGATAAAAAATCAGGAAAGCATATTAAAATTGATACAACAAAAGAAATTATGGTACCTAAAATTTATGAAATATTGGGTGAAGATCACAGAAATATCACTTTTGAAGTTTTAAGTATTTTGATAGAAGCAGGTCTTAATATAAATTATCCATCATTTAGTTTATTGCATCAAGCCGTTCAATTAAAAGCAAGAGCAAGAAGTTTAGAGAACAATAATCAATTATTTGAGAGCTTGATTAAAATGATCGAAGACAAAAAGATATCCGATGATATTCTGTATCAAAAAGATATTTATGGAAATACTGCTATAGATTATCTTTCACCATTTGATAAAAATTATGATAAATTAAAAAGTCTTATGAGATTATGATTGATAATTTTTTTGTTTTTGAAGTATTTCTTCATTATTGATGTTCATTAAATTTGCAATATATAAGAAATCTATTTGATTAATTTCAAAATGTCCAAATCTAATTTTAGTAAACCATTTCTTTCTTTCTATGGGTAATAACGATATTTTTAAGGTTCTAAAATCTTTAAAAAAATCAACTTGAGTTCTAAAAGGTTTAAAAGCACCCAAGTCTACTTGATAAATCTTATCATTTTTAATTATACCAATACCTGTAAATTCTTGAAGTTTGTTAGAGCTTTGCATTTTATCTTTTGGAGAATAAAAGATTATTCCATCTCCTTTTTTCATTCTTTGTAAAGGATATTTCTTTCCATGGCAAGCTTGAGCTATTCCTAATTCTATACCATGCAAAACATGTTCTTTTGAAACTGTAGCCATCCAATATTTTGATAACATTTTATTAAAGTCATTTAAATTAAATATCAATTTCTTTATTAAATAAAGAAGTAATCTTTCTTGGCACAACTTCATTTACAGTTTCTTGAAGTCCAAAAATTGTTGTTACTAAAGCTTCTTCTTCATTATCATTTTTAAAAATTGTTTTAAAAATAAGATCAGCATTTTTAGCATCTTCATCAATTTGTTTATGTTTTGAATTATTTTTGGCTGTTAAAACAGGAAAATTATGAAAGGATATTCCATAATGTGAATTACCATCTCCATCGACAAAATTTAATAAATGTAAATCTTTTAAATTAGAGTTTATACCAACTATTAAACAAGATTGAATTATGGGATTTAAAATATCTGCAATATCAGCTTTTTTAGAAATGATCATTGCCAATTTAAATTCAGAAGGTTTTTTAGGTAATTCAATATCTTGTTTAGGATTTATAGTTATTTCTTCTGTTGATTTTATGAGATTATAATTAGATAATTGTTGGCATTGATTTAAAATAGAATTAATTTTATCTAATAAATCGGAAGGCATCAAACAACAAATTGCAAAATATTTAAGATCTTTTTCTTTTGTTAATTTTGTTCTTTCCAATTGTTCAGATGCAGTATCTTCAGTCATAGTATCTACAAAATCAGACATTAAAATAGAATCTGATAAGTTACTTATCATCTTATGAAAATCATATAACTGATTACTATTTCCAAAATATACATCAATTTCTGGAGTACCATTGATACGATGACCTAATCCTATTGAAATATGTGCTAAAGCATTTAAGCTTTTACCTAAAGATATCTCTTTATTTAATAATGCAATTAACTTCATTTTTAGTTTGTTTTATTTAAATTTTCAATCATAAAAAAGGCAACGATTGAAAAAAGAGTTATATATAAAATTGGAAAATAATTAAAATTAAAAAACTTCATTCCAGCAATAAAAATATAATTAGCTGTTCCTGACATAAGCATAGATCCTACTGTATGTCCAAAGCTAATTCCTTTATATCTTTCAGTGACTGGAAAGACTTTAATAATAATTCCATGTGCTAAAGCATTAAAAGGAGCAACAGATATTGCTAGCATTATCACAGATATTAAAGTTAAATTAATTATTTTATAATTTATCCCAAATATAAGCAAAATTATAGAGATAAAAGTTAAATAAAGACTAAACCGAATAACAACATTTCTATTAAAATAATCTGCCAGAAGTCCTGAAAATGGCATTGCAATACCAAAACTTAAAACTATAAGTAATGAAAAGCTAGGCATTATATTTTTAAATTCAGGAAAAACTATTGGTAAAAATTGTTTCATAAAAACAATAGATCCTTGATAAGTAACACCAAATCCTCCTGCCAATAATATTACTTTTAGCAAATTCCTCCATTGTTTTTTTACAAAATCTAATATCCCTAATATTTTTTTATTTTTTTTAATAGATTCTTTATAATCAGGCGTTTCTTCTAAATATCTCCTATAATAAATAGTAATTAATGCAAAAGGTACTGACAATAAAAAGGGAATTCTCCAATTCCAACTAAAGGTAAATAAAGAAGAATTAAAAGAATTAACAGCTAATATTCCTAATAATAAGCCTATAACTCCTGCTGCTCTAGTCAAAGCAGAGGCTGTATAATGAAATTTATTACCGAGATGCTCAATAACATAAATTGCTGCACCATCATATTCTCCTGCTATAAAAAACCCTTGACATATTCTACATAATATTAATAAAATAGTGGAAAGAATTCCAATCATTTTATATTCAGGAAGTAATCCAATTATTAAAGTAGGAAAAGCTATACCTAATAATGATAATCTCAGAGATATTTTTCTTCCATACTTATCTCCTATTTTACTGAAAAATAATGCACCAAATGGTTTAGAGAAATAAGCTAAGCTATATACAGCAAATGAATATAATAGACTTGTAAGTTTATCCGTTTTAATAAAAAATTTAGAAGCTAAAATTCCTGCAGAAAAACCATATAAACTATAATCATAATATTCTATTATTGTACCTAAGAAGGCTGCAACTACTTTATTTTTTTGTAAACTTGATTTTTTAAAAGGCTTTTGTTGTTGTATCGAAGCTCTATTTTTATCTTCCATATTAATTATAAATTTTATTATAAGAGTTGTAAGTAGAAGAATATAAGCCAAACAAAAAATAATATGGGTAACAAAATAAGAAGAGAATATCTAAAAATATAACCAAAAAATGAAGGCATCTTCACTCCCATTTTATCAGCTATAGATTTTACCATAAAATTAGGACCATTTCCAATATAAGTCATAGCTCCAAAAAATACTGAAGAAATAGATATTGCCTTTAAATTGATTAATGAAGTTTTGAACATTATTCCTTCAGCATATGCTTTTACATTAGCAATATTCGAAATATCGACTCCATGAGATCCCATGCTAGCTGTTAAAAAATTAAGATATGTTGGAGCATTATCTAAAAAGGAAGAAAGTGTCCCCGCACCCCAATATAAACTATTATGATTAATTATTGATTTACCAATATCTGATTGTGCATATAAATTAATTAATGCTAAAGCTGGAGCCATAGTTCCAAATATTCCTATAAAAATAAAAACTACCTCTTTTAAAGGTTCAAAGCTAAATTCATTTTCCTTTAAAGCAGTTTTATTTGAATTTTTAAATGCTAAATAGCCTATTGTAAATAATAAAATTTCTCTTAAAAATGAATGATTATGCCCATGATAACTTAAAGATGGTACCCAATTAAAAATATTAGGATCTAAGAAAACGGAAAGAATAATAAGAAATAACCATATAAAATTCTTTTTACCTAAAAATTCAATGACTTTGCCTTTTGTAACTTTATATGTACTAGCATTTTTATTTTTAGAATCTATAATAAAAAATACAATTCCTAATAATCCTAAAGCAAAGATCCAAGGAAAGATATTATGATAAACAGTCCAAAAAAATGGAATGCCTTTTAAAAAACCTAAAAACAAAGGAGGGTCGCCAATTGGAGTTAATGCTCCTCCAACATTACTAACCATAAAAATAAAAAATATGATATGATAGATTTTAAGTCTTCCTTGATTTAATCTAATAAAAGGCTTTATTAACAACATTGAAGCCCCTGTTGTACCTATTAAATTAGAAATAATAGAGCCCGTAATTAATAAAATGAGGTTGACTAAAGGAGTAGCTTTTTTATTTACTCTAATAAATATACCAGAAGATGCTATATATAATGAAGCTATTAAAGCAATGAATTGAATATATTCAAAAAAAGATGCTATTGGAGCATGAATATTTTTTAATTTAAATATATAAAATATCAATACTACCGAAGCTAACATCATGGCAATATAATGATAATATTTATGCCAAAATTTTTCATATAATAATGGCCCTGAGGCAATCATCGCTAAAAGTAATATAAATGGGATAACTAACCAAATAGGTATTTTTGAAGGTTTATTAATATGCTTTACTTTTTTATGAGGGAATTCTTTATAAATTTTTTTATCAGCTTTACTTTTTTGATTATCTACAACTTTAAGAGACTTTTCTTTTAAGTCCTTTCCTTTACAAAGCTTGATTGGTAAATAATTAAAAAGTAATGTTATGATTATAAATAATAATTTTTTTTTAAAAATATTTAAAAGCATAGGAATTGAATTATTGAATTTTTAATATAGAAAGTTACAAAAAAAATAAATTGATTAAAAAATTTGCAATAAATAATTCAAAAATAGCAATATAATAGTTATCTTATATAATAGACCCATAAAATTATTACTAATAAAGTTATTTTTAAATAAATAATGAAGACTAAAAATAAAATAAGATATATTTTAATTATTTATTTTGTTATGTCTTGTTTTGAAAAGACAACAAAAACTCCAAAAATTGTAGTAAAAAAAGAAGATAGTGGTCTATTTGAAAAAATAACAAGTAAAATAGAAAAAGCTTTTGATACAAAAGATAGATCATGCAAACATAATATAAAACCAATTTGCAAAAAAAATAATAGAAAGGACAGCAAATACTTTGCTAAAGATGAAATAGAATATATAGATGCATGCGGAAAAAAAGCAAGAAGAAAGAAAAAACACAATATTTTTATCAAAAAAGCAAATAATAAAAAGTTAGATTTAACAAAAATATATATAATGGGAGCTGTTCCTAGTTTAGATAATGAAAATAAAATCATAAGATTATCAAAAGGAATTACAACTTTTACTTATAGAATAATGGGAGAGCTCCATAATAAAGGAGAAAAACCCATAACTAAAAAGGATGGTCTTTATCTAGAAATGAAAGTTTTTTTTAGAGAACCAGGGACCTACAAACATATTGAGTTTAGAACTGATAAACTTTTAGTAAGTGATTTACAGGATTTTGGCAAGGAAGAGAGAAAAATAAAATTACCTATTAAACCTGAAGGAGGAATGAGATTATTTGAATTCAAAATTTTTGAAATTCCTGAAAGTGAACATAAAGTGGGATTGTTTTTGATTTTAAGAGATAAAAAAGAAATATGGTCTACTCATTATATTGCATTACATAGACCTGCTCCCCCTCCTGCTAAAGAAGGGTTTTTTGATTTTCTTCATAGACCTACTAGTACAAAATGGTGGTATTTAACTTTAAGTTTAGCATTTATTGCAATACTTTTAGCTACTATTGCTATAGTTTAACTTTTAATTTTTATAAAATTCTTTCTTATGCGTTTAAATTGATAAATTTCTTTATTTTCTAAATTATCTTGATTTGTAGCTTTTAACTTATTATGTATTGGATTAATACCTAATGCTTTATCCTTTATATATGCTTTTTTCCTACTTTCAAAACCTGCATACCAAGTCTCCCCATAAGTAAAAATATTTATAGGATCTTTTTCTCTTTGTGCTAAAATTTCACAAGTGATAAAGAAATCTCTATGATTTACAGATAATTTTTCAAGAAAATATTCTATGGTAGATGAATAACTTCTTTCTTTCGGATTTTCTACTTTACCTTTAAGCAATAATTTTTTTAGTTTCAAAATTTTATTATTAGATATTTCTTTTTTAGCTTCGTTATGCATTTTATCAATATCTTCTATTATTTTATTAAAACTTTCTTCATTTAATATAAATACTCGATTCTTAGGAAGTTTTTTGTTTGGTTCATTTTTGCAAGCAAAATTAAATAATACAAAAACAAAAAATATCAAAAACAGCAAAGATTTTGACTTAATATTAAACATTTGATTAAAATTTATCATTCAAAATAGTCTTTGTTAATGTTAATAAATCATTATCTAAGAAATATTCAAACTTTTTCAAATTCGAGAAAAGTAAGAAACTAAAAATAGTAGAAGTCCCTCCTATAAATCCTCCAAAAAATATATCTTTATAAAAATGTTGCCCCAAATATATTCTTGAAAGAGAAGTTAAGCAAGCTATTATGAAAAAAATAATTAAGTATATAAAATTAGGCCTTATCAATAAAGCTAAAAAGCAAATCATAGCAAATATTACTGCAGCATGACCAGAAGGAAAAGAAAATTCTTTTTTTAATACTATATCTTTTACAATATGTAAATTAAAACTTGTAGGCAGTAAAACAGCAGGTCTTAAATGAGAGCTAAAAAATATATATTTCATACATTTAACTACCACTATTGTTATCAGAAAACCAAATCCTGCTCCAATTAAATATTTATTTTTAACTCTTAATAATGTTAATAAACAAAATATAAGAATATAAAAAAAACCATTTCCTAGAAAAGAGATATAATAAAAAAAATTATCTAAATAAATATTATGAAAACTATTTATTATCATACATAACTTAAGATCATCAAATAATAATAATGGAATCATTCCTATTAAAATCAAAAATGAATAAGTATATAATATATATTTATATTTTTTAATCATATTACAAATATAAAAATCAATTCACCAAAAACTTAAAGTTAAAAAAATAAATTTAATCTGTTAAAATTAATTTCGAAATAATTTATATCAATAAGCTAAAAATAAATAAATATAAAATATCAATAACTATATATTAATATTCAAATACTAAAAAATACAATTTTATTTGTAATAAAATTTATCATTAATAAACTTTGCAATCATTAAGAACATTCTTTTTTTTATAAAACTTAATTATATCATGAAAAATAAAATATATCTATTAGTTACTTATTTAATTCTCATTAATTGTGGAAAATTACATAAAAATGAAATGCAAAATAATGACGAAGACAAAAAGCATACAATTATATCTTCAAATGTACTGCAACATATGGATATTACTTCTTGTATTCAAAATGATTATAATGCAAATGAAAAATGGATTTGTAATAGGTGTACATATTTAAACCAATCTTATGTAAACTTTTGTGGAATATGTGATTCCAAAAGAGGATTACAAAATCAAATAAATGAACCAATTAATAATAAAACAAACCAAACAAATACAACATTTGGAGAAAACGAAGGTGAAAATTTTATTTTAGATCAAAAAATGTTTGATAAAAAAATAGAAGAAAGTATAAATTCTACTAAAAAAATATTTATAGATGAAAAATATCAAAAGCTACATAAAATTTTAATACTTGGGCCTATGGGGGTTGGTAAAAGTTTATTTATAAACTGGATTATGGGTAATAAATTTGCGGAATATACTGAAAATGAAGAAGAACAAGAGTTTTGTTTAATTGAAAATTTATATGAAGAAAAAGATGAAGGAGATAACTTCAATCAAAATAAATATAACAAAAATATTAAAATAATTGAAGAAATAAAGAAAGGTCCAGAAATAGGTAATGATATGGCATTGCTAATTTAGCAGAGACAGATCTTTGTTTCTTTTCAACATTAGGAAATGTAATAAAATAACTTGGATAATATGATATTAGGATCTGTAATTTAATAACCTAAATGATTGGCTATGCAGAATTTTCAATGGTATAATTCCATTCAGGATGAAATTTGTCGCCATTAATGTTTATAGCATCCATATCCTTTTTCGTAACTTCTATCCCTTTTTCGTA